>CADBLY010000029.1 GCA_902795725.1 uncultured Erysipelotrichaceae bacterium | reverse complement strand
TCTCTAGCTAGTTGTGAAGGAATTCCATTCCATATTAAAGAGATTTTGTTAGCATCACTTGCATCAGTATGTTTTGAAAAATCACTTTCATAAGCATCTAAAATATTTTTTTGAATCTTATTAATCTTTTCGATATCTTTGTCATTAACCCAGCTATATACAGCTTCTGGCATGCCACCTATTATGTAGTAAGTTTTTAATTTTTCGATTAATTGTGATTCAAATAATTTAGGTATTTCTATTATTTCCTTAGTTTGTTTCATGACTTCTACAAGGTTTTCACAGTTATCAGCAATTAAAAATTCGCTAAAAGTCATTGGATATAGATTTAAAAAATCTACTTTACCTACTGGGAATGATGTTTTTGATAATCTTATTCCTAGTAATGAACCTGCACATACTACATGATATTCATTAGCTTCTTCACAAAAGTATTTTAATGAATTTAAAGCATTTGGACATTCTTGTATTTCATCAAAAATAATAAGTGTTGCTGTAGGATTAATTTTTTTACCATTAGCAAGAGCTAATTGTTCAATTATTCTTTTAGGGTTTTTAGTATCTAAAAAAAGTTGTGCCAAACCATCATCATGATCAAAGTTAAAATAAGCAACATTGTCATAATTATTTTCTCCAAATTGTTGCAAAATATATGTTTTACCAACTTGTCTCGCACCCTTTAAAATTAATGGTTTTCTATCCTTACTATTTTTCCAATCAATTAATTTTTCAGTAATAAATCTTTTCATATATATCGCCTCCACTAACATTATATCACACTTTTGCAAAGAATATCAGCGTTTTTATCACACTTTTGCAAAAAATTATCAAATAGATATACAAATTTTAAGGATTTTGATATACATTTTTTAAAAATATAGTCTAAAAAAAGATAGCCATGCTATCCATTTTTTATATCATTATTTAGATTGGTAATTTCCACCTAAGCTTTGTTCAGCCATTCTAACTAATCTTTTAGTGATTTCTCCTCCAACAGATCCGTTAGCTCTACTAGTTGAATCAGCTCCTAAAGTTACACCTAATTCTGAAGCTATTTCATATTTCATTTTTTCGATAGCTTGTTTTGCACCAGGTACAACAAAACTATTATTGTTACTAGACTTATTCATTATATTCACCTCCTGTACACTAATATGATGTGTACAAAAGAGAATTTAATACGTCATTCTTCGTGGAAATTTTTTACAGTAAATTACTGCCATTTTTATTTAAATTAGTAATAGTTTCTATATTGTTTATACATTCATCTATTAAAGATTGATAATCAAATCTTTTTTCATATTGTTCACATTTATCGGTTGTTGGATTAATAACCGGATGTTTTGGCAAAAAGATAGTACAACAATCTTCATAAGGTAAAATACTAGTTTCATATGTTTCAATCTTATTAGCTATATCAATTATTTCTAATTTATCCATACATGCTACTGGTCTTATTACTGGCATATTTGTCACACTATTAATAGTATTCATACTAGTTAATGTTTGACTTGCTACTTGTCCAATACTTTCGCCATTTATTATTACTTTAAAATTTTTCTTTTGACATAAATTGGCAGCTATACGATACATCATTCTACGCATAATAGTAATAACATAGTTATCAGGGACATTTTTATAAATAGCTTCTTGTAATTTAGTAAATGGTACTACATTAACTTTAATATTACCAGAATATTTATTAATAATATTAGCTAATTCAATTACTTTATTTTTAGCTTGTATACTAGTATGAGGTGGTGATTCAAAATATAAACATTCTAAATCAACTCCCCTTTTTAAAGCTAAATATCCAGCCACTGGTGAATCAATCCCACCACTTAACATAAGTAACCCTGTACCTTGAACACCAACAGGATATCCACCTAAAGCTTGTTCTTCATTCAAATAAATAAAGGTTCCTTCTTTTCTTATTTCTATTTTAATCATTAAATCAGGATTATGCACATCCACACCACATTTAATATTTTGTAAAATATGAGTAGCAATTAAACGATTAAAATCCATACTATGTATCTCAAATGATTTTAAAGCTCTTTTAGTTTCTACTTTAAAAGTATTAAAATTAACATTTTTAACAATATTTAATACTGTCTCCTTAATATCATCAGTATTATTATTTACTTTATAAGCAACTACTATACTATGAATACCAAAGATATATTTTAATTTTTCTTTTACTTGATCTACACTATTAGTTTCAATATACATACGACATCGATCATAACTAATTTTTATATCATAATCTTTTAAAACATTTTTAATATTATTAACCAATAATTTGATAAAAGTATTACGATTCCCCTTCTTAGTTGTTAATTCTCCATATTTAATTAATATTAGTTTTTCCACAGACATCACCCAATAAAGTATAACACATCTTCCTTTTTTATCAAAATTATTATTAATAAAAAGCTATTACGACAAAGCATAATAACTATATATATTAATCATTAATATCTTCCAGTTTTTTATTTAATAGGTTTATTTGTTCATCAGTAATTGGTTCTATAGTATTAGTATAACTAATATCTTTTTCTTGCTCAAAAATTCTATTTAAAACATCATTTAATTTCTTGTTGTCAATAGGTTTAGATAAATAATCAGTAAATCCTAACTTTAAATATTTATCTTTAGATCCTTCCATAGCATCAGCTGTTAAAGCTATAACTGGAATATTAAAGCTTTCTTGTTCTTTTAATTTGTTGAATGTTTCAATACCATCCATATCAGGCATCATAATATCCATTAAGATTAAATCGTAATTATTATTCACCTTACTTAAACACTCTTTACCACTCATCACACTATGGGTAGTAAAATGATAATTATTTAATAGTTTAGTAGTTACTTTTATGTTTAATTTATTATCATCTACAATTAATACTTTTTTATGTTCAAATTTATGTGTATTTTGATTTATACTAGTTTCTTCAATATCTTGCTTTTTATTTTGATTAATAGTAACGGTGAATGTTGAACCTTTTTCATAAGTAGAATCAACTGTTATTTCTCCACCTAATAGTGTAACTAAAGATTTAGTAATAGCAAGACCTAAGCCTGTTCCGGATATTGTTGAATTTTTATCACTTTCTAGGCGATTAAATTTAGTAAATAAGTCATTGATATTTTCCTTTTTTATTCCCCTTCCAGTATCTGATACTTTAATAATTAATTTATAATTATCATTATCTATAATACAATCAACATTTAATTTAACATAACCTTTCTCGGTATACTTTATAGCATTACTAAGTAAATTAGTTACAATTTGTTTGATTTTACCTATATCACCATATAGAGTATCAGGAATGTTATTATAATTAGTAGTTAATTCTATATCTTTTGTTTCTATTCTACCTTTCATTGCTTTAACAATTGCATTAAATTCATCTTCTAAGCGATAATTAGTTTCAACAATATCCATTTTATCAGCTTCTATTTTATTAATATCTAAGATACCATTAACTATTTCTAAAAGCGTATTAGAAGCGCTAATAATATCTTTTGTATCTTCATGTATTTCCTTAATATCATCAGTATTATCTATAGCATTACTCAAACCAACAATAGCATTTAAAGGAGTACGTATCTCATGACTCATGCTAGATAAAAAGTCACTTTTCGCACGATTAGATTTTTCAGCTTGAATATTAGCTAATTCTAATTGTCTAACTAGTTTTAAATCTGGGTTTTCAATGGTAAAAAACATTATGTAGCACAATATAGCAAGTATTAAATCATAAATGATTATTCCAGGAAACATGAGGGTTAAACAATAAAAAACAAGCATTAATGGAAGAATTATAAAAATAGAAATATATCTTTTATCTACCTTACTAATATTTAACAAAGTTAAAGCAAGAGAAACAAATAATAATAAAGCTACAGCTAAATATCCCACTAATGGTGTAGTTCCTGTTACATTTGTAACTTCACCTATTCTTAATACTTTAATTTCAGTAAACAACATAATTACGAAACATACCATATCAAAAATAGCTATTGGAATAAATATTTTTTTTATGTTTTTTTTGAATTTTTCATATGTTATCAACAATATATATATTAATAAACTGCTAACCACTAATATAAATAACATATTTATTATTTTATTCAAAGCATTAGCAAATGGTAAATAATAAGTTATTATTTCATCATAAGTATGGGTTGCACCATTTATATGAAGAATAGTATCTAAAAAAGATGCAATAGTAGAAAAAATAAGAATATTACTATAAACTTTATTCTCTATTAAATTAATCTTTTTCTTTGAAAAATAAACTATATCTAACATAAGAATAAAAAGAAATGAGAATAATGGCAATTCAAATTCTAATGTCATGTACATCCCTACCTTGATTAAATTATAACAAAAAAAAGACATAATGTCTATCTTATTTATTCCAATTTTTATGCATATAATCTTTAAAGTTATATCTCTTATCTTCTAATCTTTTTACTAAAATAGGTCCCATAATATTAGCATTATCTTTGGTAATATTAATATTATCCATACTTTCCCATACTGCATTATATTCTCTTTCATCTTTATCAAGATAACGGGTTAGTTCTTCATTCCAGACATCTTTAGTCCATTTTGTTTTTAAATATTCTAAACGTCTTTCTTCCATAAAATCAAGTTTTGCATTATCACTCAATTCAGCTCTTTTTATTGGTGTAGAATACGATTCTATTTGATTATAAATACCGGTTGCTAAAGCATCTCTTAAAATAGTTAAAGCTTGTTTTTTATCATAATTATATAGTTTTAATGGATCCCCTACTCTTATATAGATTTGCTTTGAACCAAACTCATTAAATGATGAAATAGGTACAACTTCTATTTGATTATTCTTTGATAAATTATATACTCCACTAAATGGTTTTTGTACAAGTAGGTTTTCAGTATTATTCCATCCACCTTCAACAAACATTAACAAACTGGAACCACTTTTTAAAATACGTTCCATTTTTAGTATAGATTCTTTTCTGCTTTTTTCATCTTTCCTATCAACATAGATTATTCCTGTAATCCAATTAGCATAAATTTTATGATTGTGCTCCAACTGGTCAGTCGTTCCTATTAATGAATATGCACTTCTATCTATGGTAGATAAAATAGCTGAAACTTCTTCAACAAAGGAATGAGTAGCAGCGAATATATACGGTTTATTCTTTTCTAAATTAGGATAACATTCTACTATTATTTTACCATTAGTAGCTAACTTTAGAATAAATCTCATTGGTCTATTAATTATTTTTCTTATTTCTATTCCAATATCGGATGTAAAAGCATTAACATCTGCACTCTTATATCTTAATAATCCATAGTTTTTCAATATAATTCCTCCCTTATCGCCTATATTCTATTATTATTAAGCATCTTTGTCAAATTAAGAAAAATGTATAGTTAGTTTTCCTGACTATACATTTCTTCTAGTTTATTTTGAATACCTGGTTCAATACTATTGATAGCTGATATAGCTACATCTTTAGATTGTTTATATTCTCCCTGATAGAATAGTTGTTCTGATCTATTTAATAAATCATTCAATCGAGAATTACTACTACGGTATCTATTACCATAAACGATAGCCATCTCCGCAAATTTAGCACCCTTTAACATATCAACAGTCTTTGTATAAAGTTTTAATACTAAATCTCTAGCAGTATCCACTCTCGTATTTAATACATCAATAGTAATAGGTTTTTTATCTAATTCCTTTACTATTTCTCTAATAGCTTGATTAGCTTCTTTTAATTCAACATAATAGCTATTTGGAATATTAGGAAAATTATAAGTACGCATTTTATTTTTTGATTCTTTTAAAACCATTTTAATTTCTTCTAATTGTTGTCTAGCACGTACCTCATCATCTTTCATAGTTCCTATTTCTTTTAAAGCATCATCAAGTTTTTGTTCAGTTTTAGCTAAATTAGCACTTAATCCTTCTATCTCTCCTAATAACTTAGAAAAAGCAAAAGTATGATTACCAGTATGATCAGTTAATACTTTATAATTATTATTTAATTTAACTAATTCATCATTTACTTCTTTTAATAAATTAATATTATTATCTGATAAATTATAAACATTTTTAATTTCATCTAATTGATTAAAAATTTCTTTAACTACTTTATTCATTTTAGTTAATCGTTTATCAAAAACTTTAACCTTTTCTTCATAGTTGTGACGTGCACGTTTCTCACTATCAAAATCAACAAATAAAGAATCAAAATAATCTAATAATACTTTTAATTCAAATAAACTATCTTGAAGATTTAAAGCTTTTGTTTTCGATATAACATCTTTTATTTTAGCATTAGCTTCACTAATATTATATTCAACATTTAAATAATCAAGTGGATAACCTTCTTTTAACATTTGATTATAAGTATTAGTAACTTCTTCTATACGACGTGGTAAAACAGAATATACAAGCATTACAATTGAAGGAACTTCTTCAATTACAATACTCATATGATTTAATAATCCATCAATAATATCAACAATTTTACTTACTTCAGTAAATTCATTATTATCCATAATCTTTTCAAAGTCTTCAAATCGCTTTGCAATAAGTTCAAATTGAGCTTTAATCGTTTTAGCAAATTTACCATACTCATTTCTACCAGATTCAAACTTTTGATATAGATCACGATATTTCGCACGATACTTCGTAATAGTTGTACGACTTTTTTCCTCACTAGTCGTTATTTCTTTAATTTCCCCAAGTAAGAATTCTGAATTAGTCCTTACTTTATATAATTCCATTTCTAATTTAGCTATTTTATATATAGTACTTTTATAATCTTTTTGATTTAGTGAATATTCAGCATCTAAAAGCATATCAGCTAATTTAGGTACTTGAACATCTCTAATATCTTGTAATCTTTTGCTCCACTCATTATACATTACTTCTAATTTTTCGTTATTTAAAAATGATTCAACTTTAGCAAGTTCTGGTATAGCAGGATTAGAAGACAACTTATTTTTCTCTATCTCTAACTCAGCTAAAACATTTTTCATTTTCTTTCTTTTTTTATGTCTTACAACAGCAATGACAACAATGAGTGCGACTAATGATAGTACTGCACATATAGCTATAATAATTAATTTATTATCAAGATTTATGTTCATTTTATACACCCTATCACAAGTATATCATAATTATTGACATTTTTCGACTATTTTTTAATATTTTTTTAAATTTGTACTTGACTTATATGTTATAACATAATATAATTGTAGCTAATGGAAGCAGCCGAGTATAAATTTTTAACG
>CADBLY010000028.1 GCA_902795725.1 uncultured Erysipelotrichaceae bacterium | reverse complement strand
ACAACAGCATCATTCCCACTAGCAATAGATATTCCTTTTACTAAATCTTCGACTTTCATCTGCTCATTAGTTTCAAGAAGAATCTGGGAGCCACCCATGCTAGATGCTTTTTCTGAGACAGTTACTATGTCATCCCATTTAATGTTTCCTTTATATATATTTTCCATAATGAGAAGTAAACTCATAATCTTTGTCATACTGGCGGGAGCCATTTTCTCATGACTATTTTTTTCAAATAATACTTCCCCTGTTGTTTGTTCTAAGATAACCGCACTTTTAGAATTGGGCGCTAAATCTTCAGCTTTTACTATTCCAATGAACAAAAAGAAAATTATTAAAAATAAGCATACTTTCTTCACTTTATCACCTAATAAAAAGTATGCTTATTATTTTTAATTATTAATAGTTATTTTTAATATTTTATAATTATCAGTAGTTATTTTTTTGATAACTTCATCTAAACTTGGTTGATAAAACAAAGTAATATCAAATTTATCTAAAACTAATGCTGTAGTTAATTTGGGATAATTTTCTTTAAAGGTGTTTTTATATTCTTTACCATAAATAGTTTCAATGATATTTAATAAACTATGATATGTTCTACTAGTTAATTTATTGCTTTCGCATAAGTATATAATATTTTTACCTTGATAATCTGTATCCTTATATAGAATAAGATTTCCCTTTGTTGTTTGTATAAATCCTTCATTGGTTAATGATTCTTTATATTCCTTCAAATCTTTTAATTTATAATAATTTTTCTTGATGTCACCTAATTTAAATTTATAATTAGTTTTAAACTCATAGATATTTGTTTTATCATCACTTGATAGTTCAATACCATCTTTATCTAGTGTGGATGATGTTAAATCATAATTACTTAACATGCTGGATACATAGCCTTTATCATTTCCATTTATTTGACCTAATGAGTCAACAATGGTATATATTAAACTAGCTTTAATTAATGCATTAGCATCATTATTTTTTATTTCAAAAGATAAAACATCATCATTTAATAGACCTTTGAGTGTTCCTTGATGTTCATCATTTTTAAAAACTATTTTAATTTGGTCTTTTTTTACTGTAGTATTTAATTCATAATATTTACTAGTTAAGATATAATTATCATCTTGTTCAATTAATGGTTTTAAAGTGTTTAAATCGATAGGTTTTTCTTTTTCTTTAGTCATGGCTTTTTTATAGCCTAATCCGTATAATATAGTTAATAATATAATTACTACAATAGTTATAAATAGCATTTTCTTTTTCATATACACTCTCCTACTTAGTTAATTATACTATAAATTTATAATTATGGATAGTATTTTTTATCATTATTTGGTAGAATATAAATGGTGATGAATATATGAAAAAAAGAAAGATGAAAAAATGGCCATTTGTTTTAGTTTTATTAATTATTATTGGAATCGGCTCTTATATTGGTATTAATAATTATCTTAAAAAGATTAATTCGTATTCTTATAAACTAAAAGAGTTAGGATATAGTGAAACACAAATTGATACACTAAAGAAAAAACTAGACGATAAGCAATTAGATAATATATTAAAAAGAAAATATAGTAAAAGAATAGTAGAATTTATTAAAGAAAAGTATTTTATATTTAGTAAATTAGATGATTATTTAAAATATGATAAAAGTATTGATGTAGAGAAAAGCTATACTGATATAGTAGCTATAATTAATGTTGGTACAAATAATGAATTTTATCAAAACAGTAAAGAGACAAGTGTTGATTTAAATGAGTTGATGTTAGTTAATAAATTTCATAATTTAACCAATGATTACAAACCTACTGACTTACAAGAGTTATCTAATAACTATGCTTATGGTACTGATCAAAGTTTAAGAAAAAGTGCATATGATGCATTTATATCAATGTTTGAAAGTGCTAAAAAAGAAAATGTCACCCTTATTGTTAATTCATCATATAGACCATATAGTGAACAGGAACAAATATATAGTGATTATGGCAGGTGGTATGGTGAAGAAGAAGCAGATAAAATTGCAGCAAGACCAGGATACTCAGAACACCAAACAGGTTATGCTTTAGATATTCAAAGCTATAATACTAATCGAAATAATTTTGAAGAATCTGATGCTTTTAAGTGGTTAGATAGTAATGCATATAAGTATGGTTTTATCTTAAGATATCCTAAGGGTAAAGAATATTTAACTGGATATGACTACGAATCATGGCATTTTAGATATGTAGGTAAAAAAGCTGCTAAGTATATAAAAGAAAATAATATTACTTATGATGAGTATTATGCTTATTTTATAGAGAAGAAATAATTCTTCTTTTTTTCATATAATATAATGTGTTAGTGGTTAATAAAAAAAAGAAGTTAAAGAAAACTTATATACCAAATCTTTATCAATTACGTGATTGTTTTAGTAATGGAAAACAATATTTAACTAAGGAAGCTAAAAAAGCTTTTGAGAAAATGTGCGATGATGCATTAGAAGATAATTTATACCTTATTGCTGTTTCAACGTACCGTAGTTATAATTATCAAAAAAGGCTATATAAGCAATATGTTAAAACTAAGGGACGAAAGTATGCTAGATTGTGCAGTGCAAAAGCAGGCCATTCTGAACACCAAACAGGTTTAGCTGTCGATATAGCTAATAAAACATTAGATTATGATAATTTTGATAGGACAAATGAATTTAAATGGGTTAAAGATAACGCATATAAATATGGATTTATTTTAAGATATCCGAAAGATAAAACTATGATTACTGGATATAAATATGAACCATGGCACTATCGTTTTGTAGGTTTTGAAATTGCTAAATATATTTATGAAAAAAGTATAACTTTAGAAGAGTATACTAAAATGACTATTCAATTTGAATAGCTATTTTACTTTATAGATATAGAAAACTTAATGTACTATAGTTTTTTTATAGAAGGATTTATTGTATAAATTACTATTACTTTATACAGTATAAACACTTACTATACTACTTTCTCTATTTCTTTTACTTGTTGTTCATCTAATACTATATACATATAGTTTCTATTTCTTACATACTTTGAAAAATTATTATTATTAATTTCAATATTTAATACTATCTTATCTGTTTCAATTAACATTTAATCTATCTTTGGTTAATTCACAATTTCTTATATTAAATCTGATACATCACTATTTTCTTTTAGTGTCTAAAAAAGCAGTATTGATACCTTTATTGTTTAATATAACAAATAATTTAAAAGACTGCCGAAGCAGTCATTAACTGAGCGTATCAGTTAGCATTACCATTTAATTAATACTTACCCTGTTTGAATTAAAACTATTCAGTACTAAAGGTAGTCTGTATTAGATACTAAGGTAATAATAGTATCATTTACTATTATTATTATTTTTATTAATTATATACACATTTTTTACATTTATTCCTATACCTATTGTAAAAATAAATGCTAAAATATATATCCATATTATTAATACAATAATATTAGCTATACTTCCATAGAAAATATCATAATGACCAAAATATCTTATATATAATGAAAATATTGCTGTAGCAATTGTCCAACCTAGGGTGGTAAAAATAGCACCCTTAGTTGTTGATCTACTTGCGATTAATTCATCTGGTGCGATAGTATATAAAAGTTTAGCATTAAAGTATATAATAAACATACCAAATGGCCATTTTAAGAAGGCATATAACCAGAATATAATACTATTAACATAATCAATATTTATAAGTTTTATTATCATATGATATAATTGATTACCAAATGCTAAAAAAGCTAATAAGAATATAAACAAAAGGATGAGTAATATTATCATGAAAAGGGCTTTTAATCTTCTCCTTAAATAACTATTGTTTTTAAAGTGATATAATGAATTACTAGCTAGTGTGATTGCATGTGTTCCATTACTAGCTAATATAAATCCAATTATGATAAAAAATAATAAATTACTATCAAATCCTTTACCTTCAATATATGGTATTATTACATTATATATATTTGGCGGTAATGAAGTATGAACTAAATTAACGAGATTTGTTACAGATATATTAAAAAAAGATGCAATCACACCTATTAAGGTTAATATAGGAAATATAGATAATACTAAGAAAAAAGCTAAATGACCAGGTAAATATGCCATTTCTGGTTGCATTATAATATCCCATAAACTTATTGTTACCCTTTTTATTTTTTTCATAATTACTCCTTGATATTAATTAAATTTTTTGATATTTCTTCTAGTGATTTACCAATATCTTTATTTGATTTGTATTCATTATCATTTAATTGATAATATTTTTTAATCTTCATTTCTTTTACTCTTTTAGATACTAAATTAACTAGAAGATATTTTGATCCTACCTGATTTAATAACTTATCAATTGAAGGATATATCATATTTATCCCCTCCCTATAATAAGCTTATATCAAAATCAAAAATTATTCAATCCTTTTTAATAAACTTTACATTATTTGACATTAATTATTTATTAATTTTAAAAATTTTATTAAATTTTCTTTTTTGATTAGATTTGGAATTACCAATTTTATCTAATTCTTTTTTTAAAGTTATTCTATCAATTTCTTCTACATATTGTTCATTAGTATAAACACTATTGCCATCAGGAAATGAAAATCCTTTTTCTAGTTTATTAACAATTCTTATGATATCATTATTAAATTCTGATAATTCACTAGGGCTTAAATAAACTGGTTTATAAGCATATCTATTACCTGGTGTGATATTAGGATTCTTAATTAATCCTGATGAATTAGTTGGAATATACTTATAAGCACATTCCATATCAGTTTCTACAACAATACCCTTAGCTTTATCTAAAACACCTATACGGAAACCATAACCTTCTCCATCAGGATGAAGAACCGTTTCATTTCCTTTTGATAATACATCAAAAGGACATATTATAAATGCTTTAATATCATATTTACCTTCTCTCATTACCTCGTATACTGTTTTCATTGTCTACTCCTTCTATAATTTTTTCAATCCCCCACCAAGATAGAAGCGCACACTTCTTTCTATTTGGCTGCTTAGCAATGTCATGATAAACGATAGCTTCTTCTAAGATACTATCATTATATTCTTTCTCATCAATCATATTAACAAAATTGTGATATATTTCCTTAGCTTCATCAATAGTTTTACCAATCAAAGTATTAATCATAATTGATGTTGAACTAGTACAAATCGCACAAGCTTCACCATCAAATTTAATATCTTCAATAATTCCATCTTTAACTTTAGCCATTAAATTAACTTCATCAATACAACTTTCATTATTCATATTAATTTTAATATAACTATCATCATCTATTAATCCTTTGTGTTTAGGATTTTGATAATTTTCTAATATAATAGCTCTTTTTATATTATTATCCATAACATCACCTGTGAATTAATTATAGTATAAACTGTCATAAAATACAAGTAATAATATAATAATAAGGTTAAAATAAGTAATACTTAGTATATCAAGATCTTTTTCGCAATTTTTTTAAAAAATGAGTGTCATTTGACACTCTTAGGGAAAAGTATTATATAATTACTTTTTCTATTTCTTTAATAGATAGTCCTGTATACTTAGATATTATATTTTTGTCTACTCCATCGTTAAGCATATTT
>CADBLY010000027.1 GCA_902795725.1 uncultured Erysipelotrichaceae bacterium | reverse complement strand
TTTTCATAAAAATTTCTTTCATCAATATCATCAATATATATTAGGTAACAATAATGACTCCAACTTAAATTGCTAGACAGTGTTTGGCAATTTTTATATTTATCATAAAATAATCTCATATTTTGAAGTCCAGATCTACTAAAGCCACTACCAAATCTTTTAGTTAATTTTCTAGATAGTTTATTCAATATATCTTTACCATATTCTGCTCGTATATTACCATTTTGTTCATTTTCAACGATTACTTTACCAATCATAAAATTTGTTTCTACTAAAGTATTATTAATTTGATATATCATTTTAGTTTTGTTATTAGTAATAATATCCGATATTTGATTATACATATCAGTTATTACATCATCATTATTTTTTAATTTTTCTATTGCATTTACCATTGATTAATCCTCCTTAATTTTTCAGTAATTATTTATAAAATTTAAATACTTCAGACGCATCTGAATAATGATAATTTTGAATTTGCCAGCCAGTGTATGGCATTTTTAACTTCAATATAATTTTACCACACTTTATTGCTCAATACCATCATCTTTTTGTTAATTTCAATTTATTAGATTAGAAAATAATATGTAATTTAGATAGTAAGCAAGTGGTTTTTAAAAATAAAATATTGAAAATTAAGAGGTAAATAAGAGGTAAAGCCATTTTCAAAATAAAAACCCTTGATTTACAAGGGACTATAAACAAATGGAGCAAGTGACCGGAATCGAACCGGCATCCCAGCCTTGGCAAGGCCGTGTACTAACCATTGTACTACACCTGCACATATAAAGTATAGCACACTTCTCCTACTTTTGTAAAGAATAAATTTCATTTGTACTATACTTTATGATAAAGTTTTTTTAATTATACCTAACTATATTCTTATATTATTCCTCCCTTCTAGGTATAACTATACTATTAGTATGTGAAATAATAATGATAAATACTTGAAAAAAGCATGTATTAATTATTATACATGCTAGAAAGTCCATAATATTCTTCCATGCTTATCCAATTACCATTGTTATATAACTTTAAAGCTAATTCTTCCCCAACATATCTAAAATGCCATCCTTCATACATATATCCTGTTTTATCCTCTGAACCACTTGGAAAACGCAAGATAAAACCATATTTATAACAATTATCATTTAACCATTTGCCTTCTTTAGTTTCAATAAAGTTCTTATTAGTACCATTTAAATCAAAACATAAACCTGATTGGTGCTCCGAATGTCCAGCCCTCGCACTATATTTATCAGCTGCATCTTTACCATCACGAGCTACATAATTATTATATAAATCTATTTGAACTTTATATGAACGATAACCACTACTTATTTTTAAACTAAGGCCTTCTTTTAAAGCATCATCCTTCATTTTTAAATATGCTTCCATAACACTCTTTTCAATGTAATCTCCTCCATATAAATAATCTGATGTAATTTCCTTATATGGATCTTGTGGCTGATAAGTAGAAGGTAATGGATATGTTTTATTAACTATTAAGATTCCATCTACATAATAGATATCATTTAATCTAGTTACTCTATAACCTTTACTAGTCATTGCTACTAATTCTTCCCCTTCTCTTAAAGGTTCTTCTTTTTTATTTTTTTTATCATTAGTAGTCTTTTCTTTAACTACCTTTTTTACTTTATTAGATTCATGTTTTTTAGGTTTATTATTTATTATAATAAAACCAACTACTAAACTAAGAATAATTAATAGAATAACAATAGGTTCTTTTTTTAATTTTCTCTTCATTTTATTCCTCTGGTATAAAATCCTTTAATCCATCTTCTGTAACTATTTTATTAACTTGTTCTTCAATATTTTTCAACTTTTTATCACACTCTTTAACAAGTTTCATAGCTTTAGAATATTTTTCAATTGACTCATCCAAGTCAGTTTCTCCTGATTCTAATTCATTAATTAGTTTTTCTAATTCTTTTACTTGTTCTTCAAATTTTACTTCTTTACTCATTATTTTTCTCCTTTTTATTAACTATCGCACTTATCTTACCATCTGATAGTTTTATTTCAATATTATCATTTATATTTATATCTTTAACTGATGAAACAACTTTTTTATCAATAGTAGTTAAAGAGTACCCTCTTTTTAATACTCCTAAAGGATTTAATAGTTCTAATTTATTAATTAAATTAGATAAATTATT
>CADBLY010000026.1 GCA_902795725.1 uncultured Erysipelotrichaceae bacterium | reverse complement strand
ATTTTTCATAGTATCACACTCATATCTTTAATAATTATATCAAATATATAAAAAAAAAGATAGTATTTTTAAATATATTGCTCATTTTCTATCTTTTAATAAATATTTAATGTTTACTAATGTTTAAAATAAGTCCAATACTACATAGAGTGATTAATAAACTACTACCACCATAGGAAATAAATGGTAGAGTAACACCCGTAACAGGTATTAGTCCTACTACTACCATTAGATTTAATAAAGACTGAAATCCAATTTGGAAGGTAATACCAAATGATACATATTTTCCAAATAGTGTATTACACTTTTTAGATATACCAAATCCAGATATGATAATAGATAAAAATAAGAAAACAACAATTATTATTCCTAAAAAGCCAAATTCTTCACTTATTATTGAAAAAATAAAATCAGTTTGTGGTTCAGGAAGATAAAAATGTTTCTGAATGGAATTACCTAGTCCCATACCAAATAAACCTGCTGGTCCAATTGCATATAAACTTTGGATAATTTGAAAACCGCTACCTAAGGGATCTTTCCAAGGATTTAAAAAGGATAAAATACGCGCTAAACGATATGGTGCGATTAGAATAAGTCCTACTACACCCATTAAACCTACTAGAGCAATTTTTAAAAAGAATTTAAAGTCTACGCCTCCTACAAACATTAGACCTACTATGGACATAACAAGAATAGTTCCGGTACCAAAATCAGGTTGAAGCATAATAATTCCAAACATTAAGAGTGTTAAAAATAGAATGGGTAAAACACCTTTTTTTATATTTTTCATGCTATTTTCGTTGTTTGTTAAATACTTTGATACAAATATTATTAAACCTAATTTTGCAAATTCACTTGGTTGAATACCAAAAGATCCAATACCAAACCAACTACGTGATCCATTTCTTACTGTTCCTATACCAGGTATTAAAACAAGAATTAATAGTATAAAACAAGTTATTAATATTTTATTGGCATATTTATAATAAATTTTATAATCTATCTTAGATATTATAAGCATTAAAAAGGTGCCAATTATAAAGAATAATCCTTGATTTTTAACAAATTTATATGGATCGTTATATTTATATTCTGCCCATATATATGAAGCTGAGTATATCATAATAATACCAAAAATAGATACTATTAAAACACTGATTAACAATAATATATTTATCTTCTTTTTTTTCATAATAAAACCTCAAATGCTAAAGCGGTCATACTAGCTAATAGACCAATTAGCCAAAACCACTTAACTATTTCTTTTTCACTTAGACCTTTTTTTTCAAAAGTATGATGAATAGGAGTCATGGGAAACAATCTTTTTTTTGTTAATTTATAATAGAATCTTTGAATGATACAGGTTATTGTTTCAATAACAAAAACAATTCCAATAAGAATTAATAATACTTCGTGACGTGTAAGAACGGCGATACTACCTAGTGTTGCTCCTAAGGATAATGATCCTGTATCACCCATAAAGATTTTGGCTGGATTAGTATTGTAAAATAGAAAAGCTAATAATCCCCCAATAATGATAAAACAAAATAATCCTATTTCATAATACCCTTCTAACCATACAGTATTTAATGTAATAATACCAAATGATAAATAAGCTATTATACTTAAGCCTCCTGCTAAGCCATCTAAACCATCGGTTAGATTTACAGCATTTGATGAAGCTACTAGTACAAATAGTATAAATAATCCATATAAAAAACCTAGATTAATTTTTAAGTTTAATGAATGAATCCATAACAAAGGTTCATTGTCAGCAATCATAAAAAGATAGAAAAAAATGATGGCAACAATTATTTGCATAATTATTTTACTTTTTTCACTAAGACCCTTATTATTATTTCTTTTAATTATTAGATAATCATCGATAAAACCAATAAAAGTATAGCTTATAAAAGTAAATATAACAATTAATAAATTTAAACTAATATTTATTTTTTTGAGTAACAATAATATAAATAATATAATAAGAGTTGGAATGGTAAATATTAATCCACCCATGGTGGGAGTATTTTTTTTGTTTTCATGATAATCAGCAAGATACTTACTTAATCTTTGATTAGCATTTCTTTTTTTTAAATACTTTATTAAACTATTTCCAAATATGATAGATAATACTAAATTGATTAAAACTACTAAAACTATTTTTGTCATATTCACCTCTATTCTTTTAACATAAGTCTAATAGTTTCTCCTTCAGCTATTTCTTCTCCAGCTTTGGCTGATTGATATGTTACCACTTCTCCACTACCTGTAAATTCCACTTTAAAATTCTGTAGTGCTTTTACCGCTTCTTGCCTTGTCATACCAATAACATTGGTTACGAGATAATAATTTGTATCTAAATAATTATATTCTTTACTCATTCCATCTTTTCTTTTTTTGATATTTAATGCATCAATAGCAGATGCTAAAACTTTTTTGGCTATTGGGGCAGCTACTGTCCCACCATATTGAGTTATTCCTTTGGCGTTGTCAACAGCTATGTATACAACTATTTCTGGTTTATCTGCAGGCAAAAAGCCTATAAATGATGTTATATAATTGCCTTCCAAATATTTACCAGCTGAAACTTTTTGAGCTGTTCCGGTTTTACCACCTACACGATAACCTGATATGTAGGCATTATGTCCTGTACCATTAGCTACAACACTTTCTAAAGCATATCTTACTTTTTTAGATGTATCTTCACTTATAACTTTTCTTACAACATCGGGAGTATTTTTTACAACAATACTATTTGTCTCTGGTTCATTAATACTTTTAACGATATATGGTTTATATAATGTTCCACCATTTATAATAGCAGATACTGCTGTTATTTGTTGTAACGGGGTCCTGCAAATGAAACTTTTTACCTAATTCATTGGAGAATGATTTTATACATTCTCCAGTTTTAAT
>CADBLY010000025.1 GCA_902795725.1 uncultured Erysipelotrichaceae bacterium | reverse complement strand
TAATAAAAAGAATATTGATAATCTTAAAAATGAGCAAATAGAAGAAAACAAAATAGATAATAAACAAATAGAAAAATATATTAATGAATTTTTATCACTAGATAATCCAACTAGAGAAATGATAATTAATTTAGTTGAAAAAATCTATATCTATCAAGACAAAACGATAGATATTATATTTACATTTAAAAATGTTACATAAAAATTGTATCAGGAGATACTTTATATGGCATCAGTAATCAATTTGGTGTATCTGTCACAGAATTAGCCCAGTTAAACGGTATTCAAGGATCTAATTTACAGGTTGGAACTATACTAACAATTCCTATTCAATCAGGAACTAACCCTAATAATTTATTTATGTATACCGTAAAAGCAGGAGATACCTTATATGGTATAGCAAAAAAATACAATACAACCGTCCAAGCAATAAAAAATCTAAATTATTTTACCAGTGATAAACTATCAGTTGGTCAAATTATCAGAATACCCGAAATGTATACTCCAGAAGATCAAATGATGATACCCAATTATATAAATTATACTGTCAAAAAAGGTGATAATTTATACTCCATCGCCCGTAATTATGGTGTGACTGTTGATACCATCATAAAAGATAATGGCCTTATGAATAATAATTTAAGTATTGGTCAATTATTAAAGATTAGACAGACCAATTCTAATGGAGAACTAGTAGAAGAGTGTTTTGGTGAAGATTATACTCCACCCATTAACATTAATCCTACTATAACCTATACCGTTAAAAAAGGTGATAGTTTATATAATATAGCTAAAAAATACAATACAAGTGTTTCTAATATTATTAGCCTAAACAATTTAAAATCAAATAATTTATCCATTGGACAACAGCTTAAATTACCGTCAACAAACACTCAAACTACATATATTGTAAAAAAGGGTGATAGTTTATATAGTATAGCTAAAAAGTTTAATACAACTGTAGATAGTATTAAAAGAAAAAATAGCTTAACAAGTAATAGTTTATCAATTAATCAAAAACTAATAATTTAAGGAGGTTTATGAATACATATAATATTAATGATACTGAATTTACCAATTCAGCAGTCTATCAAGAGTTTATAAAAAATAATCCTAGTAAAGGATTTTTAAAAATTAGAGCATATGCTGCTAATGGTGCGGTTCCAATTAGTGGTTTAAAGGTAGTTGTTACCAAAAACATTAATGAAAATACTAATGTTATCTTTTTTGAAGGGATTACAAATTCATCTGGAATAATTGATAATATTGCTCTTCCAGCTCCTACTTCCATTACAGATAATTTAATTATTCCAAGAATGACAACTTATAGCATATTAGCAACTTATCCACCTGATAACGTTAATCAATCATATATTGTTAATATCTATGATAATTTATCCGTTTTACAAAACGTTGTTGTTATACCATCTATGATGGTTGGTGAAATTTATGGCAGTTAGATATCCTATCGTTCCCAATAATATAACTGTTCATTTAGGTCCACCTGATTCACAAGCCCGTGATATAACAGTTTCTTTTACTGATTATATATCTAATGTAGCAGCATCTGAACTTTATCCAACCTGGCCTAAAAATGCTTTAATAGCTAATATATATACAATTATATCATTTGCCATGAATCGTATTTATAATGAGTGGTACCGAAGTAAAGGATATAACTTTGATATTACATCATCCCCTATATATGATCAAACATATATAGAAAATAGATCAACATATGAAAACATTGATAATATTGTTTCTGATATTTTTGATAATTATGTTATTAAAGGTAGTCAAATTCAACCTTACTTCACCAGGTATTGTGATGGTAGAAACACTACTTGTGATGGATTAAGTCAATGGGGGAGTGTTTCTCTTGCTAATCAAGGAAAATCGCCTTTAGATATTTTAAAATACTATTATGGTAATGATATATCAATAAAATATGATGCTCCAGTCGGAGATGCTGTAGGAGTATATCCTGGATATCCTATTAGCCTAGGGAGTGCTGGGAACCCTGTACTAGCTATTCAAAGAGACTTAAGAAGAATAAGAAAAAATTATCCTGCTATTCCCGATATCACAACTACATTAGGGATATATGATCAAGAAACTGAAGATGCAGTAAAAAAATTTCAAGAAGTATTTAATTTACCCATTACAGGAATTGTAGATAAAGGTACCTGGTATAAAATAAAATATATTTATACAAGCGTGAAAAAATTATCCGATTTATATTCCGAAGGATTAAGTGAAGAAGAAGCAACTTTTTTATATACTGATAGATTAGAATATGGAGATACAGGTATAGAAGTAGAATATGTCCATTATTTTCTAGATGCTTTAGCTTTTCTTGATCAAGATATTCCAAGACTTCCTACTAATTCTATCTATACCAATAATACTATAACTATGGTTAAAGCCTTTCAAAAAAAATACAATTTACCCGTAACAGGAGTATTCACTTATAGTGATTGGATAGTTTTGCAAAGTGCTTATAATCAAATTCTAAAATCATTCCCTAAAGAATACCAAGATTATATAAATGAATTATACCCTGATTATTTCCTAACTCGTGGTATGAGTGGTAATGATGTAAAAAGATTACAAAGGTTTCTACTAGCAATATGTCGTTATGATCATTCCATTCCTGGTGTGAGAGTTAATGGTATATTTGATGAATTAACTGAAAAATCTATTTTAAAACTCCAACAAGATTATGACTTTGATATCAATGGTGTTGTAGGTCCATTACTTTGGCGAAAAATAGTTGAATTATCTAAAAGATAAATTTGACTTTTTTTTAAAATATAGTAGAATATAAGCACTTGAAGGGGATGATTGGCTTGGATAAAGTATTAAGCACTTATATAATTAATAATGATTTAATCCCACTCCATATCATTATTAAATTAAGAGAATATCTAGAAAAAAGTAATTATGATACCAAAGGTATTAATATCATTATCAGAACTATCTTTGAGTATAATAAAACTATTAAAAGAACAAGAGAAGAAGAAAACAAACACTATCAAAGTATTATTGAAAATCGTAAAAAGGTAATCACACCTAATAAACAAGAAATATTTGAAGAACCAAAAACAGAGATTAAAGTTATAGAAGACAATAGTTTAAAATTAGACATATCATATTATATGAGAGAAATAAATGAAACAAATAATGATGAAGATATTATTCAAATATTACCTGATAAAAATAGTGATAATTATACAGATATTATAAATCTTATTTTGCTTAATCTATTTGAATATCGTATTATGATTGATAAATTACTTAAAGAAGAAGAAGATAAAGAATTGATTGTTGAAAAAGATATTGTAAACAAAAAAATTAGTTGTATTAAAAACTATCAAAAACGAATAAATAATAATCCAAAAACAGTTGAAAAGAAAAATCACGTTATATTCTTAACTACAAACAGTAATAATATATGTATAAAAAATGATATAGAAAGAGATATTGATCCAGAATACTATTCCGATATAAAAGAATTACTAGATAGTATTATTGATGGCACACTTAAAAATGTTAAAGCCTTTACTGAAAATAAAAACCTAACTGGTTTATCAGAAGTTAAGTATCGTAAAGCTCGTATAACTTTTAAACGTGTATCATCTGATACCTATGTAGTAATTCACGCTTTCATAAAAAAATGGGATAACGCTCTTCATTATCGTAATTTCTTAGTTGAAAGATATTTACTTTATAAAGAAAAAGAACCATTTATTATAGATAATCTTAATAATGAAGACTATTTAAATAAAAATGATCAAATCCACCATGCAATTAATAATTTATTAACTGAAAAGGAAGTATTAAATGGAAAAGTTAAAAGCAAAAATAAACAAACGAATTAATGAATTAGAAGATACTAAAATTAATGATAACTATAAAACAGCCATGGAATTATTTAATAAAGAATTAAAAAAACCGTATTATAAAGTCAATTTTAGAAGTTATCCCATATACATATATCTATTAATGTTATCTGAATTAGGAGAAGAACAAGCAGATAAAATAAAAGCAATAATGTCTAGGTGTAATTTATTCTTTGGAGCGCATTTTAATAAAACATTCTATGATAAATTCTATGATGTTATTGAAAAACTATTTGAATTAGATTCTTTAAATAAATTAAATACTAAAGAATCCGAAAAATATAAAAATATATTCAATAACTATGCTACTCAAGCTTTAGATATCTATTATGATAATGTAGATAATTTTGATCCTATAAAAGCTGTATGTGAGCTATATGAATTATTACCAAATAAAGATATCTTTCTAAGTTTTACAGAATTTGAAATTATAAAAGATATCTATCAAGATATTGAAGACAGTGTAGATGAATATGCTTGTCTAATCAGCAAAAAAAACTATCAAAAAAGTATTAATAAATCTTATGAAGATAGTCTTAAACTAAATGATTTTCATATTCAAGAAAATTATAAAAAAATAATGGACTGTTATGCTAACGTATTATCTAAACATAATAAAAATAATCGTGATAATAAAAAAATTAAAAAGAATTATCAGATTTTATTAACTAAATTATCAGAATACAAAAATCATTATATAGATAATATTGATAAATTTATAAATCTTATTGAAGATGAAGAAGTACTAAGTGAATTTTTATACTATGTTACTATTCACAATACATCTTTTAATACTAAAGTAGACGAAGAAAACAAAATGTATAAAAAAGAACAAATATCAAATATAGAAATTATCTTTAATAAATATAACTATAATATAAATCAATTAAGTGACGAATATTTGGTAAGAGTTAGTACTACAAAAGACTTAGAAGCAAAGTTATCTGTCTTAAATACATCAAAATTAAACATTAATCCATCACATATATTATTTACTAAATTGCTACTCAATTTATCCTTAGATAGTATGAAATATATAAGTTATTTAATATCAGAAAATATAATTGATGAAACCTTTTTGATAAAACATCAAGAGATATTAGAAGATAAAAGAAAATATATAAATTTTAAACTTAATATTGAATTATTAAATGATTATTTAAAAGAAATTGCTAAATTCGATAAAGATATATTTGCTATTGACAATGATCTAATAAATGATAGATTAAATCTAATGTACAAATATAAAATAAATATTAATAATCTATATAACTTTGAATTTTTAAAAAACAACGAGATATTTAATTTATTAGATAACTTTATTGAACTAGGATATTATGAACAAATAAAACAGAATCCTAATTATTTATCAATGGATAATGCTTTAATGATTAAAAGACTACAAGTCGCACATTTAATTGATATGAATGTAGTAAACTTAGATAATTCATTTATAGGATCAATAGTTTCAGGTAAAGATTTTTATATTAATAATGAAAAATTAGATGATTTCATTATTGATTATACCGATCAATATACTGACTCTAATATAATTAGTAATATCCATATTAATAGTCAAGATGAACAAGATTTAGAAATGCTTATGGATTATGAAATAGAAAGTGGAATATATCGTATAAATGATATCTTATTAAGTAAAAATAGAATATTAAGAAATCTTCATATTTTGAAAAAACAGAAAAAAGATAATATTATTATGAATGCTATATTATTAGGTTCAATAAATCTAAGTCAACAAGATATATCATTCGTTAGTAAAATAGTCGGAATTAATGTAAAAACTAAGACAAATAGTTAAATAATTATTTGTCTTTTTCTATAACAAAATCAAATACCATTCTTTAAAAATAGAATTACCTTTAAGGATGTGTATGTGGATGATAAATAAAAAAATAAAAATTTTTAAAGGGACTATAACAAGAGAATAGATAAC
>CADBLY010000024.1 GCA_902795725.1 uncultured Erysipelotrichaceae bacterium | reverse complement strand
TCCAAATTATACTAGAATTACTTATAACGTTATAATTAATTCTGATACTAAAGCCAAAAAGGAAAAGAATAGACAATTTACTTCACTTGATTATTATCCAACTACTTTAGCCGCACTAGGTTGTACTATAGAAGGTAATCGTCTTGGATTAGGAACCAATTTATATTCTAGTAAACAAACATTAGCCGAAGAATTAGGTTTTGAATTACTTGATGAAGAATTAAAAAAGAATTCTAAATTCTATAATCACTATATTCTAGGAGATAAAGATTATTATACAATGAAAAGTAAAATTAAGGATAAAGAGTAACATTTCGTTACTTTTTTTCATTTTAAAGAAGGAAAATGCAAAGTTTTCACGTATAATATAAGTAGAGGGTATAGATATTTTACTTATAAAAGAAACGGAGGTAAATCATGAATTATTATAATGAGATTAAAGCTAAGCTAATTGATCATGAAGTATATTCTAAGGTTAAAGATTATTCGAAAGAAAAACATAGGGTTATTACCTATTTTGAAATAGGTAGATTATTACATGAAGCTGGTAAACATTATGGAGAGAATATTATAGGTCAATACTCTAAAAAATTACAAATAGAGGTTGGAAAAAAATATAGTCCGAGATTGCTTAGAAGAATGCGTCAATTCTATATTCTTTTTATCAAGCAAAAATGGTCGCCTTTAGCGACCAAATTGAATTGGAGCCATTATGTAGAATTGCTATCTATAAAAGATAGCAATAAAATATTATACTATATTAATCAATGCACAAGTTTTCATTTAAGTAGAGACGAATTAAGATTTAAAATTAAAAATAATGAATATGAAAGGCTTGATGATAAAACTAAATTAAAATTGATCAACAAAGAGTCAACTAATATAACAGATTTAGTAAAAAATCCAATTTTAATTAACAATCAATATAGTTACACTGATATATCTGAAAAGATGTTGCAGCGCCTTATATTAGAAGATATACCTTCTTTCTTAAAAGAATTAGGCACTGGTTTTACATTTATAGATAATGAATATAAGATTAAAATAGGTAATCGATATAATTACATTGATTTGTTGCTTTTTAATATTAATTTTAATTGTTATGTAGTTATTGAACTAAAAGTTACTGAACTTAAAAAAGAACATATAGGCCAGATACAAGTATATATGAATTATGTTGATAATCATTTGAAAGCAATTCATCAAGATAAAACAATAGGCATTATCATTTGTAAAAAAGATAACAAGTATATTTTAGAGTATTGTAGTGATAATAGCATACTTGCTAAAGAGTATGAATTAGTATAGATGTGTTTTACATTTTATCTAAAAACTGATATAATTATTTTGAGAGTGATAGTATGAAACATATTTTTATTTTAGGATCTCGTGGATATCATGTAAACTACGGTGGATGGGAGACGTTTGTTACAAATTTAGTAGATAATTATAATGATTCAAATACCAAATTTTATATAAGTAAGATAACTAATAGTGATGAGGAAATAACTAAAGTTAATAATAATATTAGTATTATACCTATTAAAGTAAATAATCAAGGTAGTTTTAATATGTTTTTATATTCGGTTAAATCAATAGATTTTGTTATTAAATATATTAAAGAAAATAATATTAAGGATGCTTATATTTATATATTAGGTTTAAAATCATTAAACTATTTATCTATAAAAAGAAATGCCTTGAAAAAGTTAGGAGCAACTATTATAGTTAATCCTGATGGATTAGAATGGATGCGTAGTAAATGGGGAAATATTGCTAAAACATTCTTTAAGGTCAGCGAAAGAATGATGCTTAAAGCATCAGATATCATTGTTTGTGATAGTTTGGGTATTAAAGATTATATTAAAGATAAATATCCTAAATTAACTAATAAGTTAAAGTATATAGCTTATGGTTCAAACACTATTTCTTTTAAGGATGATGAGAATAAAATATTAAAAGAGTATGACTTAGTTAAGAATAACTATTGCTTGATGGTGGGAAGATGTGTTCCTGAAAATAATTATGAGTTAGTTATTAACGCATTTATGCAAAGTAATATAGATAAAGATTTAGTAATTATATCTAATTTGGATAGTAGTAATTATTATAATGAATTAATTACTAAAACTAATTGTTTAAGTGATTCGAGAATTCATTTTATAAATGGTGTATATGATCAAGAAAAATTAGGTGTGATACGTAAAAAAGCTTATTTATATATTCATGGTCATAGTGTAGGTGGTACTAATCCTAGTTTAATTGAAGCATTAAGCTTAACTGATTTAAATATTTTATATGATGTAAGTTTTAATCGTTATGCTGGAGAAGATGCTTGTTTGTATTTTAAAGATAGTCATTCATTAACTAAACTACTTAATGATACTAATTATTTAGATAGTGTCAAGGCAAGATTAGGTAAAGAAGCTAAATTAATTGTTAATAATAATTTTACTTGGGATATTATAATAAATAAGTATAAGGAGATTTTTAAGTAGATGAAAAAAAGAAGTTTTGTATATAGGGTATTTATATCTAAAATAGAAAAAGTATTATATTTAATAAAAAAGAGTCTTTATTTTGCATGGTATCGTCATCATTTTTTAATTCCGCCTAAAGTATTAAAAAAATATATTAAATCATTTTTTGTGGTTTTAAAAAGGGGTGGTAATACTTCTAATTTATTTACTAATCAAAAAGCTTATAATAAATGGTTTTTAGAGCAAAAAGGTATTAATGATTATAAAAAATTTAAGTATAATCCTTTAATATCAGTTATTATTCCTACATATAATGTTTCTCGTGAATTATTGAGTGAATGTATTGATAGTGTTTTAAATCAAAGTTATACTAATTTTGAGATATGTATTGCAGATGATAATTCATCATTACAAGAAACAATTGATACTTTGAAGGATTATGAAAGTAATCCTAAAATAAAAATAGAGTATCGTAAAAATAATGGAATGATATCGGAAGCTAGTAATACAGCTATAAAACTAGCTAAGGGTGAGTTTATAGCTCTATTAGATAATGATGATTTATTAGAAAAAGATGCTTTATACTATGTTGTTGAAGCATTAAATAAAGATAAAACAATTGATATGATTTATACTGATGAGGATAAATTAGATTTTAAGGGTAATAAAATGGAACCACATTTTAAACCTGATTATTCACCTGATACTTTGATGAGTGTTAATTATATTTGTCATTTATGTGTTTTAAGAAAAAGTATTGTTGATAGGTTAGGTGGTTTTAGGAAAGAATTTGATGGAAGCCAAGATTATGATTTATTCTTAAGGTTTACAGAATTAACTAGTAATATCTATCATATACCACATATTCTCTACCACTGGCGTCAAACAAAGAATTCAACAGCTGGATATTTAGGTAATAAAAGTTATGCTTATATTGCTGGTAAAAAAGCTTTAGAAGATGCTTTAAAAAGAAGAAATATAAAAGGAAAAGTATTAGAAAATCCACGTGTTAGTACATATCTAGTTAAGTATGGTAACGATAATCCTTTGATTTCAATTATTATACCTATAAAGGATAAGGCTAAAATGACGAAAAGATGTATTGATAGTTTATATAATAAAAATATTTATAAGAACTTTGAAATAATTTTAGTTGACAATAATAGTTGTGAACAAGAAACATTTGATATGATTGATGAGTATAAGAAAAATTATGATAATTTTAGAAGTATTCGTTTGGAATGTGAGTTTAATTATTCTTATATTAATAATGAAGCAGTAAAACATGCTAAAGGAGATTATTTGTTATTTTTAAACAATGATACGGAAGTACTAGATAATGATGTTTTAGAATATATGGTAGGATATGCATCACAAAGTCATGTTGGGTGTGTTGGAATTAAATTGTTATATCCTGATAAACTTGTACAACATGCAGGTGTTGTACTGGGATATGGTGGTGTTGCAGGACATATATATGTTACAGCATCTAAGGAAGATAATGGTTTGTTTGGAAGACTTTGTATGCCTTATAATTATACAGCTGTTACAGCAGCCTGCCTAATGATTAAGAAAAGTAAGTTTGATGCAGTTGAAGGTTTTGATGAGAATTTAAAAGTAGCTTTGAATGATGTTGATTTAAATTTGAAAGTTTTATCTAAAGGATACTTTAATGTTTGTTTATCTAATATAACGATGCTTCATTACGAATCAAAATCAAGGGGTTATGAAGCAACCAATGAAAAGCATAATAGGTTTATTAGTGAACAAAAATATATGAAGAAAAAATGGGGTAAAACCTTAGATAATGATAAATATTTTAGTAAGAATAATTTTTAAGGAGAAAGATATGAAAAAGGGTTTAAAAATTATAATAGTATTATTAATTATAGTTATTATATCTTTACTTCTTTTTTTCTTACCAAATAGAAAAAAGGAAGTAAAAGAAAAGGTAAAAGGAACTTCTAAGATAGTAGATACTAGTAAATATAAAAATAACTATAATACATATATGATAGTTAATAAAGATACAAATATTTATGATAAAAAAAAGAATAAAATAGGGTTTATTAAAAAAGATTCTAAGGTAATATTAGATGACAATTATGAAATAGTAGATAAATTTTTTAAATTAGATAATGAAGAATATTATATTGATTATAAAGATTTAGATAAATCAGATATTTTTACATATGATAATGAATATAAAACATATAAAAATTATATTCCATATAACTTAATAATAACTACTAAGGATAGTTATAAACTTATGATTGATGATATAGAAAGTATTACAATTAATACTAAGAATAGTTATAAAGTTATTATTAAAGATAGTGATAGATATGGTATTGAGTATAATAAACAATTATATTATATAGCTAAATCTGATATTGAAAGCTTAGATGGTGATAGTACCAGAATTGGTACTGAATCATTAGCTGTTTTAAATTATCATTATACAATAGATAAAAATAGTAGTGAAGGTAGAGAGTGCAGACAAAATATATGTATGGATCAAACCCAAGTAGAAGAAGAAATAAAATATCTTAAAGATAATGATTTCTATGCTGTTACCATGGAAGATTTATATTTGTTTTTAACAGATAAAATAAATTTACCTGAAAAGAGTGTAGCTATTACGATTGATGATGGATGGTATTTAGCCCGTATGATTAGTATATTAGAAAAATATCAGATGCAAGGAACTCTATATTTAATAGGCTCATTAGCTAGTCCAAGTGATTATAAATCTGATTATCTTGAAATTCATTCCCATTCATGGGATATGCATACTCTAGGTGTATGTAAAGGATATAACAGAGGTGGAGGATTAGTATGTTTAGATGAAAAAACTGTATTAGAAGATTTAAAAAAGAGTAGGGAAAGTTTAAATAATACTGAAGTATTCTGTTATCCGTTCTTTGAATATAATGATAGAGCAATTAGTTTACTAAAGAAAGCTGGTTTTAAAATGGCTTTAGCTGGAGGAAGTAGAAAGGCTAAACCAGGAGATAATATGTATATTATTCCAAGATATGAGTTATCGAACAGTACAACAATGAATCAATTTATAAATATGGTTAATTAAAGGAGCAATATGATAATAATATATGATTTTGATGGGACACTCACACCTAATTCAGTCCCCAAATATAAAGTATTAGATAAAGATATTGATATAATGTCATTAGTAAAAAATAAAATGACTACAGACTGTAATCTATATCAATTGTTTTATGACGCTTATTTAGGTGAATTTAAAAAGTTAGATACACCTATTACTAATGATATATTATGTATGGGTTCTAAAAAAATAGAATATTGTAAAGGTGTACCGGAGTTTTTAGAATATTTAAACGGAAAGAATATTAAAAACTATCTTTTAAGTTCCGGTTTAAAAGTCTATTTAGAAAACACGACTATTGCTAAATA
>CADBLY010000023.1 GCA_902795725.1 uncultured Erysipelotrichaceae bacterium | reverse complement strand
TTTTTTTGCGTTTAAAACCCTTGAAATTGTTAGAAATCAAGGGTTTTTATTCTATTATTTAATAAAGCGTTCCAGTACTTTCATATTTCCATTATCTAATTGTTCGAGTTCTGGAAGAGTAGTATAATGGGCAATATAGGTTACTAATTTTTCTTTTACTTTGTTTCCATACTTTTTAGTTGAATCTAAATACAATTTACTTTCGGTATCCGTTAGTTCACCCCAAAATAGATCCTTTGGATTACCAATTATAAGATAATCAATAATATCAATATAATTATCTATGGCTATATGTTTTTTTTCTAAAAAATTTTCTTTTAATAAATTAGTACTTGTTCTTTTTATTAATTCATATTGTCTTTCAATTTGTTCTTCATACATATTAATTGAGCTAATTAAAAGTGAAAGATGATTATGATTAAATTCATTATAATTATTTAGAACATAGTTTTGACCATTTGTATCTACTAATTGTAATTCTTTCTTTATGATTTCAATAGATTTATTAAGAAGTTTTCCCCAAACGGCTGAGTGCTTATTTGTAGGACTTACAATCATTAAATGTCCAATAAAATTTTGACTATCCATTTTCTCTAGTTTAGTATTTTTATATCCGTTTGTTTTATATGCTTCAATTTTTTTATTAGATTGATTAAATCTATCAACTATTTTTCTTCCTTGTTCTAGTTGTTGTTTAATTCTATGCCAATTATATTGTGGATAAGCTTTAATAATGTTTTCTAGATCTTGTAAGTTAACCGCATTTTGAAGCATATGTATTTGTTCATATGGTATTTTGAATGATCTTAGTTTTTTATAATCATAATATTCAGCTTTTATATTTTTTAATTCCATTATTTTGTTTTCTCCTTTTTTACTTATGTTGTTCTAGATAATTTTTATAAATACTTATATCTCTTCATTCGAGTAGTTATTATACATTAATATTTCTGTATGTCAAATTTATATACCATAATAATTTTACTAAAAAATTAAATCTATGATATTTTAATGTGTCAAGAAAGAATAAAATAAAACAACAGAATAGATGTAACATATTTGTATAATACTTTTTTAACCAGTTTTTTATTCGACATTTATCTATTTGACATTTTTTGAAATAAATGTTTAATATAGTCGAATCTATATTATTAATTAGCAAGTCTTTTATTTTAAAAGTATTGTAATAATACTTTTTTTTGTTTATAATAATATTGGTGATCGAAATGAACGAATTTAAGGTTGTTAGTCATAGTGAATATGATACTATTGAACTTGCTCAAAATATAGAATCGGAGAAATTTCCTAACATGGTTATTTGCCTAGATGGAGAATTAGGATGTGGAAAAACAGTTTTTGTTAAAGGAATAGCTCAAGCTTTGGGTATAACTGAAAGTGTGACTTCTCCTACATTTAGCATTATTAAAGAATACGATGGAGAATTACCATTATATCATATGGATGTATATCGCTTAGATGGTAATACTGATGGTGTGGGTATTGAAGAATACTTTGACAAAGGTGGAATTACGGTTATTGAATGGGCTAAAACGATTAAAGATATTTTACCTAAGGAAAGATTAGATATTAAAATTAAGGTAGCTGGAGAAAACAAAAGAACTATTGTTTTAGAACCCCATGGGGAAAAATACGAAGAATTATGTGAGGCTGTATTATGAGATGTCTTTTCATAGATACATCTTCTTTTTTTATCAATATAGCTATTACCTATAATAATACAATTATATATCATAAATATACAAAAATAGAACGTGATATGTCTTCTTTAATTATACCAATAATTAAAGAAGGATTTGATAGTGTATCATTTGATATTAAAAATCTCGATAAGATATTTATTGTTAATGGTCCAGGATCATTTACGGGCGTAAGAGTAGGAGTTACGGTAGCTAAAACAATAGCCTGGTCTTTAAATATACCACTTATACCTATATCCAGTTTAGAAGTAATAGCTTCTACTAATTCAGGCAAAAAATACCATGTAGGATTAATAGACGCGAGACGTGGTAATGTCTTTGCTGGTGTATATGATAAGAAATTGAATGTTATAAAGGAAGATAGATTTATAAATTTCAATGAATTAGACATCAATGATGATTATGAGTTAATAGGCGAAGGATATAAAGAATCAAATCCCGATATATTAAAGGTAATTAATAAACACATAAATGATGAAGATATTAATCCACATGTGTTGAAACCTAATTATTTAAAACTAACAGAAGCGGAAGAAAAGTTAAATGATAAGAGAAATAACTAGTAGTGATATTGCATGGGCAAATGAATTGTTAAGAGAATTTAATTGCTGTGTGGAAGATTATAAAGATAATCCTTTTTCTCATATCATTATTTATGATAATAAGGGAATTGTTGTATATTCGAAAATATATAATCGAATAGAAATAGAGTATATTATTGTTAATAATAAATATCGAAATAATGGTATTGGAACTAAACTACTAAAATACATTATTGATAATAATGATATTACTAATATTACACTTGAAGTTAGAGAATCTAATAATAGTGCAATAAAATTTTATCAACATAATGGTTTTAAAAAAGTAGCCATTAGAGAAAAATACTATAATAATGAGAATGGTGTTTTAATGATAAGGGAGTTTGATAATAATGACTAACACATATATTTTAGGAATAGAATCAAGTTGTGATGAGACTAGTGTTTCCATTGTACGAAATGGGTATGATGAGATAGCTACAGTAGTTTTATCGCAAATGGATACTCATGCTAATTATGGTGGAGTAGTACCAGAGATTGCTAGTCGAATGCATGTTGAATCTATTACTATAGTGATTGAAGAATGTTTAAAAAAAGCTCATATGACTATGGATGAGATAGATGCTATTGCCGTTACTTATGGTCCAGGTTTAATTGGTTGTTTACTTATAGGTACTACATTTGCATCTACTCTATCTTATATTTATAATAAACCATTAATACCTGTCCATCATATAGCAGGTCATATATATGCGAATAATATTGGCAAACAGCTTAAATTTCCTTTAATCGCACTTGTAGTATCAGGTGGGCATACCGAGTTAGTGTTTATGAAGGAAGATTATTCATTCAAAATAATTGGTGGAACTTTGGATGATGCTGTCGGAGAAGCTTATGATAAAGTAGCTAGAGTTCTTAATTTACCATATCCTGGGGGACCTTTAGTTGATAAATTATCTTACGAAGGAATAGATACATATTCATTACCACTGCCACTTGATGATAATTCTTATAACTTTAGTTTTAGTGGCATTAAGAGTGCGGTTATAAATACTAGTCATAATTTAAAACAACGTGGAGAAGAGTTAAATAAAGCCAATATGGCATGCTCATTTCAAAATAGAGTAGTAGAGATACTAACTAAAAAAACCTTAAGAGCCTTAAAAGAGTATGATGTTCATAATTTAATAGTAGCAGGTGGGGTAGCTGCTAATAGTGGTCTTAGAGATTCTTTAAAAGAAATGTGCATAAAAAACAATATAGAATTATCCATACCAGAAATAAAATACTGTACGGATAATGCTACTATGATAGCTGCTGCTGGATATTATGCAAAAAAAATTGGTAAACAAGCTGATATCGATTTAAAAGCAAAGGCTAATGATGAACTAAATTAGATATTTGAAAAAGCATAAAAATAATACATAATATAGGTAAGTGAGGTGATAAAATGCTTATAGTAACAAGTAATGATATTCCTGGTAAAACTATTACAGAAACTCTTGGTATAGTTAAAGGAGAAATGGTTCAATCAAAACATGTTGGTAAAGACTTTTTAGCTGGTATGAAAAATATTGTTGGTGGAGAAGTAAAAAGTTACACCAAAATGATAAGTGAATCAAGAAAGATAGCAACTGATAGAATGATAGAAGAAGCAACTGACTTAGGAGCAGATGCCATTATATGTGTTAGATATGGATCATCAGGAGTAATGCAGGGAGCAGCTGAAGTAATTGCTTATGGTACAGCTGTAAAAATAAAATAAGAAAGGAAGTACATAATGGAAAATATATTAAAAACTAAGAATCTTACTAAACAATATGGTTCTAAAATAGCCGTTGATAGTGTAGATATGACAATTAAAAAAGGGGATATATATGGTTTTATTGGCAAAAATGGTGCTGGTAAAACAACATTTATGAGAATGGTTTTATCACTAACTGAACCAACCAAGGGTAGTGTTTCGTTATTTGGTGGTAAAAAAATAGAAGAAGTAGGAAATAGAATTGGTTCACTAATTGAAGCTCCAGGCCTTTACAAAAATGCTACCGCTTATGAAAACCTAAAGCGTTTCTCAATTCTTTATGGAGCGGATGAATCTAAGATAAAAGATATTTTAAAATTTGTTGGACTAAGTAGAACTGGCAAGAAAAAAGCAAAAGATTTTTCTTTAGGTATGCGTCAAAGACTAGGAATTGCTATTGCCCTTTTAAATGATCCAGAATTTCTAGTCCTTGATGAACCTATTAATGGATTAGACCCAGCTGGAATAAAAGAGATAAGAGATGTTATTTTAAAACTAAATAAGGAAAAAGGCATAACTTTCTTAATATCTAGCCACTTACTTGATGAATTAGCTAAAGTTGTAACTAAATATGGCATTATTGATAATGGAAAATTAATAGAAGAAGTTAGTACTGATGAATTACAAGAACGTTGTAAAAGTAAGTTAATTATTAAAACAGATAATAATAAAAAAGCAAAAGAATTAATATCTAAAGAGTTTAATATAAATAATATTAAAACTGATAAAAATAGTATTATTATATATTCAAACTTTGAAATTAGTGCTGACATAAATAAATACTTGATAAATAATGGAATACAGGTAAGTGAGATATTTGCTCAAGTTGATAATTTAGAAGAATACTTTATTAGAAAGATAGGTGAGTAATATGAATAATTTATTAAAATTTCAATTATATAATTTATTTAAACAAAAATCATTTTATATATGTATGATATTTGTTTTATCATTTAGTTCATTATCTGTTTTTGCTCCAAGCTTAATAAGTAGTATAACTCATACTAAAGCAGAAACAATTACTTCTAATAAAGCTCTATTAATGATGCTTACACCAGATCAATTTGACTTGTTATTAGCCATCTTTATAGCACTATTCTTATCATTAGATATATCAAATGACACTTTGAAAAACATTGTTGCTCGTGGTTTTTCTAGGAAACGCATCTTTATATCTAAATTTATAGCTTCTTATATAGGTATCACTATAACCTTTATAGTTGGCTTTATTTTAGCCTATATCGTTACTATTATTGGTGGTGGTAAGATAGTTGGTTTAAATAGTAATGTTATAATTAAATTATTTGCATTTTACTTTGGAATAATTGGTCTAGCATCTGTATATGGATTAGTATCTACTATCATAGCTAAATCAAGTGGTTCACTTGTAGCATGTATCTTAATTAATTTCTTTGTACCTATCGGATTAACAGTCGCTGATAGTATATTAAAGATTAAGCAAGATCTTTCTATATCAAATTTTTGGATTGCTAATGTTACAAATAACAAACCTTTAATATCCATTTTAATTTCTCTAATTTATATAATTATTACAATAATTGTTGGTCTAAGTGTGTCAAATAAAAAAGAAATAAAATAGATTTTATAAGTAGTAGGAGTAGTAATTATGGATCGTAAACAATTAAAAAAGAGTGCCAAAAAAGTATATAAAAGAAATTATTTAAAAACTATATTAATTGTCTTTATTATCGGATTATTAGTTAAAGGCGGATATAACTTTACAACAATTGTAGATAATACAAAAATTGAAAGCAATTCTAATATCACCTCAAAAACTAATTTTCAACTGGTAAATGATGTTGTAACCAATATAAGTAAACAAACAAAAAACGGTAAAAGTGCAGGCGTAATCGCCCCACTTTTCAATAAAATGACAGAAAGTAATTCAGCTGTCTTTGGATTTTTAAACTCACTTAATTTATTTTTACTTAAAGAAAGTGTTAATATTGTTATTATATCTTTAATAGGATCAATAATAATAATCATAATTAGAGTATTTGTTCAAAATGTTCTATCCATTGGGTATAAACGCTATTTTTTAGAACAAAGACGATATGATACAGATATTAAAAAGTTAATATTTCCTTTTAAAGTTCGTCGAACTATTCATCTAGGACTAATAATTTTAGTTAAAGACATATATCTATTGTTGTGGAATTTAACTATTATTGGTGGAATTATAAAACACTATCAATATTTAATGTTGCCATATGTTTTAGCTGAGAACCCTAATATTAAAAGAAAAGAAGCCTTTAGACTATCTAAAGAAATGATGAAAGGACTAAAATGGCAAACCTTTAAATTAGATCTAAGTTTTATAGGATGGGAATTATTAAATATCATTTCACTTGGAATGTTAGATATCTTCTTCTTAGAAGGATATAAAGAGTGTGTATATGCAGAACTTTATATGCAAATAAGAAAAGATAAAAAGAATAGTTTAACAGATGCTAAACTATTAAATGATAAGTATTTAGATATAGATGAATGTGTTAATGAAGAATATCCAATGGATAAATTTACTATTCCAATAAAACAAAAAGAAAAAAAGAAAAAAAGAGATTATAATGTTCAATATGGAATAAAAAATTATATTTTAATGTTCTTTACATTTGCATTTGTAGGATGGAGTTGGGAAGTATTACTTCATATTATCAAAGATGGAAGGTTTATTAATCGTGGAACGATGTATGGTCCATGGCTTCCTATTTATGGATTTGGTGCAATATTTATATTGATATTGTTAAAACCATTTAGAAAAAAACCAATATTATTTTTTATAAGTGCGATGATATTAGCTGGTATTATTGAATACTCAACATCATGGTATCTAGAAACATTTAAACATACTAAATGGTGGGATTATAGTGGTTATTTCTTTAATATTAATGGAAGAATATGTTTAGAAGGATTGTTAGTATTTGGACTAGGTGGTTCGGCAGTAACCTATTTCATTGGACCAGTATTAAACGAATTATATTCAAAAATAAAAGTAAAAACAAGTTTAGTTATTTGTATTATATTGGTACTATTCTATGGAGTAGATTTTGCATATTCATCCGCACATCCAAATACAGGTAAAGGAATAACTGATTATGATGAAAAAGGATAAATAGATTTAGTCGTACTTAACTAGTACGGCTTTTATATGCTAGTTATTATATTTTTACATCAATTTGTGGTAAAATTTATATAAAATTCATAAAAAAAGTTGACAAACATATAAATAATTAGTAAAATATTAACGAAATGAAAAAGGAAAGCGATGTATCCACATCCACCTGATTGCAAAAGCAATAGGTAAAAAGCCAAATGTATTCGGGTTTTTAAAGTGGATATTCGTATCTACTTTTTTCATGGTATAAGATATATGGAGGTGTTTGTTATCGCAAACAAAGAAAAAGATTTGTTTATAAATGAACAGATACGAGCTAAAGAAGTTATGGTAATTGGTCCTAAAGGAGAAAAGTTAGGAACAAAGTCTTTAAAAGATGCTCTCACACTTGCAAGTTATGCAGGCTTTGATTTAGTGTTAATTAATGCTAAAGGAAATCCACCAGTGTGCAAAATAATGGATTATAATAAATTTAAATATGAAAATAAAAAGCGAGCAAAAGAGAATATCAAAAAACAAAGAGAGGCTAATTTAGAGATGAAAGAATATCGATTATCAGTATCTATTGATATTCATGACTTTAATACCCGTGTTAAAAATGCAGGTAAATATTTAGAAAAAGGTCATAGGGTAAAAGCATCAATTCGCTTTAGAGGAAGAGAAATGGCTCATACGGAGTTAGGACGTGATGTGTTAATTCGTTTTGCTGATGCTTTAAAAGATATTGCTGATATTGAAAAGAAACCAATGTTAGATGGTAGAAACATGACCATGATTCTTATGCCAAAAAAAGAGAAATAGGAGGAAAAGTATGCCAAAGTTAAAAACACATAAAGGAACTAGTAAAGTAGTTAAGAAAAACGGAAAAATAGGACATCCAGGTACAAGACACAATACTGGAAAGAAAAATGCTGCTTCAAATAGAAGTGGTAGAAAAGCATCATATTTAAGCAAAAGTGATGCAAATAGATTAAAGAATGTACAATTTTAGAAGGAGGAATTTAGATGGCAAGAGTTAAAGGTGGAAATATTCACAAGAATAGAAGAGTAAAAGTTTTAAAACAAGCTAAAGGATATTTCGGTAGCAAACATAGATTATATAAAACAGCTAAAGAACAAGTTATGCACTCTTTAAAGTATGCATATAGAGATAGAAGACAAAGAAAGAGAGATATGCGTAAATTATGGATTACTCGTATTAATGCAGCATGTAGATTAAATAATATTAGTTATTCAAAATTTATTAATGGATTAAATAAAGCTAATGTAACAATTAACCGTAAAATGTTAAGTGAAATAGCTATTAGTGATCCTAAAGTATTCGCCCATTTAGTAGATGTTGCAAATAAAGGATTAAATGGTAAAGTAGTAAAAGAAGAAGTAAAAACTACTAAAACTACTGAAAAGAAAGAAACTGTAAAAAAAGAAACTAAAGAATCTAAAGTAGATTATAGTAAAATGACTGTAGCTGAATTAAAAAAAGAAGCTGCAAATAAAAAAATAGCTGGCTATAGTACTATGAAAAAAGCCGAATTAATAAGTGCATTAACAAAATAACAGGGTATCCTGTTTTTTTTGCCTGCTAGGAATAAATTTAGTATTTTTTGAAAATAACTGGAGCGTATATATTCAGACTATATCCGGGTGTTAAACAAAAAGAACTAACCACACTATCAGAGACGGAAAGTTGGACTCTTAAAGCAAAGCAAAAGCTTTCTTATTCTGTGGATCTATCCCTTAATCGAAGAAACATAATGTTAAAAATATATTAATGATAAAATTACATATATATTTACCATAAAGGAAGATATTTTTATGTAAGGGTATATAAATTATAAATATTTTGTTGCTATTATTCTAAAATCATGATATTATTTTAATGGTAGGAGAGATGTATTATGGATGGAATTATAGTTATTATACTTATTGTTATAGCATGTGTATATTTTAGAAGATTAGATAAGGGAGTATATAGTGTAGCTATTGTTGATTTATTTTTAAGAATATTTAATTATTTAATTAAAAATATTAAAATAGATGGTGTGACTAATCATTTAAATAAGTATATGCCGGAATCTATTCCTAGTATAATAAATAAATATACGGATGGTGTAGTAACTGATTTACTTATTTGGGTATATGTAATTGTTATGGCTATATTTTTATATTATACAATTAGAGCATTTATTAAGAAGAAATAGTGATATTTCTTTTTTTCTTTATGAACAATTTATGTGTTTTTGTCATATATTAGATTGAGGAGTGATATGATGGCATCATATAAAGAGATTGTTACAAAAGCTATTGTCGGTAAAGGTAAAAAGTATTTTAAGGATAATTACTTTTTAGAAGTTAATAATAAACCTACAACAATATTAGGATGTTGGGTCATAAATCATAATTTCAAAGGTTATAAATCAGGAGATAAAATTGGTGTGAATGGCAGTTATGATGTAAATATCTGGTATTCATATGATAATGATTCCAAAACTATGGTAGCTAGTAAGAAAATAGATTATAATAACCAATTTGCTGTTAAAGTAAGAGAAAGTGCTGATTTAAGTGGAGATACAGATATTATAGTAAGACCATTAAAACAACCTAATTGTTCAGGAGTGAATATTGATGGTAATAAGATAACTTTTGATATTGAAAAGGAATTAGGAGTAGAAATAGTTGGAGAAACAAAAATGAAGATAGCTATCGAAGACGATGAAGATCCATGGGATGAGATAAATGATGAAGTAGATGAAAAAATTGAAAAAGATATTGATAATAGCGTAAATGAAGAGTATATTGATTAATATGCTTTTTTTCTATTAGAAAAACTATTGATACATTTTTTCTATATTTTAATTACTGTTATATTATTTTAAACACCTTCAAATATTTAAAAAAAATTCTCTTTAAAAAAAAGGAAATAGAAAAGTTTTCTCGTATAATATAAGTGAAGGGTAAAAGTGGTTGATGTGTGGTTAGA
>CADBLY010000022.1 GCA_902795725.1 uncultured Erysipelotrichaceae bacterium | reverse complement strand
GCTCTGGACTTACCACACTAACTATCTCAATATCTGTAAGCTTAGTAGCATCTTCAATTAATCTTTTAACAAGGCTCCAATTGTTTGATGGTAAAAAGACTGCTTTGAAGACAATATCATTAGTGGCTTTAAAGAATTTTTTATGTTTAGTTACTTCCATGACTCTCCCTTCTAACCACACATCAACCACTTTTACCCTTCACTTATATTATACGAGAAAACTTTTCTATTTCCTTTTTTTTAAGAGAATTTATTTAACTTTTTTTTATTTAAAAAAATACTGTATAGTTAAATACTACTATTATCAATAAATAGTACTCACAACTACAATAAACTTGATTACAAATAAAAATACAATTTTAATAAAAAAATAGTCTTCTTATTTTCAATGACTATTTATCTATTATTAATTTTATCTATTAAAGATAATTTCTTTATTTTAAGATTATTATCTGTTCCTGTACCTAACTTTATATTAGGTTTAATACTTTCCCCATGATAATCACTACCACCTGATATAAGCAAACTGTATTTTTTAGCTAAATATAGATATTTTTTTATTTCTTCTTTGGAATGGCTACTATGATATACTTCAATTCCATCTAAACCACAATCTATTAGTTTTATTAGAGTTTCTTCTAACTCTCTATCATCCAATAATAATTGATTAGGATGAGCAAGAATAGATATACCATTAGCTTCTTTAATAAGATTAATACATTCTTCATAGGTTAAGCCTTTATTATATTTTCTTATCTTTTGATAGGATGCATTTAAATATTTATTAAAACCTTCTTTAATGCTTTCTACATATTTATATTTAACTAATAATTTAGCTATATTTGCTCTATTTATATTACCTACACTATTAAATAAATCTTTAATATCTAATGAATCAAACATTATACCATAATCTAGTTTTAATTGATTTAACATATTTAAAATTGAGTAATAATTATTCGTTTTAATACTATTTAATTTAAGATTTAAGTATTCATTATCAATATCAAAATCATATCCTAGAATATGCATTCTTCCTTTACTAACCTTAGCTGATAATTCAATACCATTAATAATATGTATATTATTCTTTATCAAAGGGTTATTTTTATCTATCGTCTTAATTCCTTCAATTGTATCATGATCAGTAATAGCTAATATTTTTATTTTAGTATCAATAGCCATCTGTATTAATTCCATAGGACTATGTTCTCCATCAGAATAAATAGTATGTGTATGCATATCTATTAAACATGCAGGTATATCTATATTTTTTATACCTTTACTTTTATATATTTCAATTACCTTCAATAATTCTTTACGGTAAATAGGATCTCTAGGATTACTGGTACGATATGATTTAATAAAGTTTTCTATTGTTTTAATATCTATCCATTCTAACTGAATATTATTATCTTGTTTTTGTATATCCATATCTTGTTTAGTTACATAGTAATATGTTTTCATCTTTCTATTTAAAAGATTATTAGAAATATCAGGATAATCTTTTTTATAATTAATTATAGTTACTAACTTATCAACTTTATTAACACTAACGCCTATCTCTTCTTTTATCTTTCTTTTTAAAGTCATTAAAGGTGTTTCAGAATTGCCTATTTTCCCACCAGGTAACATATATATACCATTATATCTAGATAATAGTATTTCATTATTAGAATTAATAATTAACAATCTAAATTTTTCATTATATTTGTTTACCTGATAATCAAATAAATTATCAGGATTTATTACTACTTCCATATCTCCCCCTAAATTAAATTAGTTTTTATAAATTTTAGCTATCTCTTCAGCTATTTTCATTCCATCAATAGCCGATGATGTTATTCCTCCAGCATATCCTGCACCTTCTCCTGCTGGATAAACACCCTTAATATTACTTTGTAATGTTTCATCTCTAATAATCCTAACAGGTGATGATGTTCTACTTTCTAATCCAGCAATAATAGTATCATCAGATGCAAAACCTACTATTTGTTTATCAAAATATTCTATTCCTTCTTTTAAAGATTGGTTAATATAATTTGGAAGTATTTCATTAATATTAGCTAAAGAATATTTACCTTTAAAAGCATTTGTATTTATACTTTTTGATATTTTATTATCTTTATAATCTTTATATAATTGAATAGGAATTAATGCATTACCCACCTTATAAGCTTTACGCTCTAATTTTCTTTGATATTCTATTCCATCCAAAGGATGAGTTCCAAAATCTTTAGGAGTAACTGTAACAATAATTGCACTATTAGCATACCCGCTATCTCGCATATAATTACTCATTCCATTGATAACTAATCCATCTTTTTCACTAGATGAATTTACAACATACCCACCAGGACACATACAAAAACTATATACACCCCTATTATTACTTGCTTTATATGTTAATTTATAAGAAGCTGATGGAAGAGAAGTCTTTTCTTTACCATATTGATTCTTATCAATTAATTTTTGAGAATGTATAACTCTAACTCCAACAGCAAAAGGCTTAGCTTCCATATTTAATCTATTATATAGCATTTTAAAAGTATCTCGGGCACTATGACCAATAGCTAATACTAAAACATCACATTTAATTTTCTCTTCATTGTTTACAATAATACTTTTAATACTCTTATCATACTGAATATCTGTTAAAGTAGTATTATATCTTATTTCTCCACCAAGTTTTATTATTTCATTACGTATATTTTTAACAACATCTCTAAGTCTATCAGTACCTATATGTGGATTATGAATATATAATATCTCTTTAGGGGATCCCATAGCAACAAAGATTTCTAGCATCTTCTTCACACGATTGTTTTTATCCTTTATTTGACTATTAAGCTTACCATCAGAAAATGTTCCCGCACCACCTTCACCAAATTGAACATTTGAGTTAGTATTTAACATACCACTTTCCCAAAAAGTATTCACACTTCTTACACGATCTTCTATTTTTTCACCACGTTCAATAATAAGTGGTTTATATCCATTTAAAGCTAATAAATATCCACAGAATAATCCAGCCGGTCCACTTCCAACAATAACTATTCTATTATTTAATTGTTTAGTTCCACTTACTTCAAATTTATATTCTGTATTAGGTGTTTTTAAAACATCTTTGATGTGTTTTGATAATACCTTCTCTTCATCACAAATATCTACATCTACTTCATAAACATAATAAATATGCGGTTTATACCTTGCATCTATTGACATCTTATTTATAACTATTTTATTAATACGATTAACATCTAACTTTCTTTTTACCACATCTTTTATTGTCTCTAAAGTTGCATCAGTATCCACTTTTATTTGTCTAACTCTAATCATTTGAAACACTACTTCCTGCAATCATGCCAGTTATCCACGCACTACCTAAATTATATCCCCCACATTCACCATCTATATCTAATAATTCACCAGTTATATAAAGACCCTTCTTATAAATTGATTCCATTGTATTAGGATTGATCTCAGCAAGTGGAACCCCTCCAGAACACACTTGAGCATGCTCAAAACCTTTAGTATCAATTATCTCTATCTTAAAGCTTAATAAATACTCAGCCAATTGTTCCTTTTGATTACCAGTTAATTCAATCCATTTACTATCTTTCTTTATATTAGTAAAGAAAAGAATAACGTTAACTAATTTATAATTTAAAAAACCTTCTAATATTTGAGTAATACTAAATTTCTTATTTTGTTTATTCATATATTCATTAAATGATGTATCTAACCATGGCATAAAATTAATTGCTATTTCTTCCTTTTTATCCATATCTAATCCTCTAGCAATCATACCACTCAACCCAAATGTACAAACTCCACTAATTCCATAATCAGTTAATTGAACTTCGCCTTTTACTTCTTTTACTATTTCATTATCTTCTAAATGAGTTAAAATAACATCACTTCTAACTCCAGCCCAATTTTTAAAATACTTCCCTTTACCAATTAATTGAACTAAAGACGGTAATGGCTTAATAATACTATGACCAAATTTCTTCAAAAAATTATATCCCATACCATCACTACCTGTTTTAGCTAATGCTTTGGAACCAGTTGCAATAATAACTTTATTACATTTAAACACTCCCTGAGTAGTATTTAAAACATAATCATCATCCAAATAATTTATATATTCAACCAAAACATTAGTCCTTATTTCCACTCCTACCAATAAAGCATAATTAACTAAAGCATTACAAATACTATTAGATTGATTAGACATTGGATAATAATAACCATTCTTTATTTTTGGTACAATTCCCAATGTTTTAAAAAAATATTTTATACGATTAATATGTTCATCAGTGATAATTGCACTTAATATATCCTTATTATTTGTATTATAATGACTAATATCCATATCACTATTAAAATAATTGCACTTACCATTACCCGTTAATAAAAGTTTTTTACCACATTTATTATTTCTTTCTAGTAATATAACATCATTATTGTTAATTGCTGCATATATCGCACTAACAAGACCAGATGCCCCACCACCAACAACTATGACCTTACTCATTCTACCACCCATTTCATAATATCATTATATCATTTATCTAAACAATTGCCAATTAAAGAGAAAGAAAAAGAACTATTAT
>CADBLY010000021.1 GCA_902795725.1 uncultured Erysipelotrichaceae bacterium | reverse complement strand
AGTAGTTCTTTTAGACCATTTCTGATAACTTTATCTAGATCGTTTGAATATCCCATCTGTTTTTTATGATATTCGTACTCAAGTTCATCCAGCACCTTATATTCACCATCTGGAAACACTCTTAAATCTAGATCATAATCAATATATTTAATTGTTCCTTCTTCTATTATAAAAGGTGTAGCAATATTACAATAATAATATACACCATCTGTTTTCATTTGTGCAATGATATTAAACCATTTATTCCTAAAAAAATAAATGACAGCAGGTTCTTTTGTTCTCCACATTTGTCCTTCTTGTTCTGTTACTAATGTTTTATTATTTCCAAATACTAAATAGTCTTTATGTATATCTAATAAAACAGCTTCATCCCAAGAACGATATATCTTTCCATCATGTTTATAACAATGAATTTTGTATTTATCTCCCAAAAACAATTTTTTCATATAGATCACTCATTTCTAAAAAGATTATATCAAAAAAATAGACCTAAGTCTATTTTGAAATGATATCTAAAGCCTTATTGAGTTGATTATCATCTTCATCCTTGTGAGTTTCAATATATTTCTTATCTAGTTTAATCTCATCTGTAGGTTTTATACCTTTAGTATCATTGATCCATTTTCCTTTTGGAGTTAACCACTTTTTCGTTGTTATCTTATATTGTTCATTATTTGAAAGTGTGACTAATTCTTGAACAGTTCCCTTTCCATATGTTTTCTCACCTACAAATTTACAATTTAAATTATCCATTAAACTAGAAATTAAAATTTCTGATGCTGAAGCACTGTTATTATTACCTAGCAATACAATCTTGTAATCTTTATTTTTTTTAGCTTTACCATAGAATTTAATTTGTCTTTTACCTATTTTTAATTGATATGTAATTTGGTTTTTAGTTAACATTGATTCAAGCATTGCTTCCACACTTGTTAGATGACCACCTGTATTATCTCTAACATCAATTATTAAACCATCAATTTTTTTATTTTCTAATTCTTTTAATTTTTTTTGAAATTGAATAGGTGTGTTGTTGGCAAATATAGAAATATATAAATAACCTATTTTTTTATCATTACGTTCATATATTTCACTAATTACTGAATCAATCACTACATTATTTTTAGAGACTTTAATATCTTTTTGTTCTTCATCTCTTATTATGGTAAGGGTAAATTCTTTTTTATCACTTTTTAAGATACTATTACTAAATTCTGTAACTGATTTATCCTTTATTTCTTTATTGTTTAATTTAATAATATAATCTCCTGCTTTTAAACCTGCTTTGTCGGCTGGTGAATCTTTAAAGACATACATAACAAGCATAGCTTGTTTTTCTTCATCTTTTGCTATTTGAATACCAATACCTTTATATTCGCCATCTAAACTTATATTAAAACTATTAGATTCATTTTCATCCATATATACTGAGTATGGATCATCTAATGATTTCATCATACCTGATATGGCGTTATCAATTAACTTTTCTTTATTAATATCTTCATAATAATTATTAACAATATATTTATAATTACGCACAAAGCTCTTTAAGTTTTTATCCGTAGCTACGTGATAACTATCTCGTAAATTGACATTGAACTTAGCTGCTAGTCCTGTAATACCCCCAATAACTACTCCAAGCACTATGCTACATAGACAAGTAATTATTAATAAAACAACAACCTCTCTTTTTCTAAATGTCTTCTTATCTTTCTTTTTATCATCCATATTTATACCTCCAACTTATATAATAGTACCACATTTTAGAAAAATATGATACTATATAAGTGGTGATGCTATGAAAAAATTTAATATGATTGATGAACCTTTCATCTGTGAAAAGTGCCACAAGGAAGTTAAACCTTTAAAATATAGTGCGAGAGACCATTGCCCATACTGTCTATATTCTAAACATGTTGATATTAATCCTGGGGATAGATTAAATGAATGTAGAGGACTTTTAAAGCCCATAGATATAGAGAAATTTAAGGATACTTATAAAATAATATATCGATGTGAAATGTGTAATGAAACGCATAAAAATATCATAGCTAATGATGATAGCTATGATGAAATATTGAAAATATCATCTAATAAGCAATAACTGAACGTTATTGTTTTTTTCTATATAAGAATTCTCCTATGTCTCGATTATAGAAACATGTTTCCTATTTTTAGCAAATAGGCATTGTCGATTATTACTCTCTAATATTGATAAATAATCACAAACTAGTGGGTCAAGCATTTTTTGTATAAAAACACTATAATATCATTACATTACTCCATCCCCAACTCTATCAATCTATCTATCAAATCACTATAATTAATACCTATGCTTTCAAATAGCATCGGATACATACTTATATTAGTAAATCCTGGCATGGTATTTATTTCATTAAATATTATTCTATCATTATCAACAAAGAAATCTAATCTAGATAACCCTCTGCATTCCAACACTTTATAGATTTCTATTGCACATCCTTTTATTTTATACACTAATGCATCATCTATTAAAGCTGGTATTATTGTTTTAGATTTATTATTTTTATACTTTGAATCATAACTATAGAAATCATCATTTGTTTTTATTTCGCCTATATCACTTATTATTAATTCATTATTACCTAGTATTCCTACTTCTATTTCTCTTCCTTTAATATATTCTTCTATTATTACTTTATCATCATATTTAAATGCTTCTTTTATGTATTTATCTACACTATTACTATCATATGCTTTATTAATACCAATACTACTTCCTGACCTAGCTGGTTTGATAAATACAGGATATTTTATCTGTGTATTTATTGCTTTTAATATACTATTAATATTATAATTGTTTTTATGTACACATAAGTATTTAGCTTGTGGAATATTTATATTATTTAAAATAATCTTTGTTAATTCTTTATCCATAGATATTAGACTACTATCTAATCTGCAACCGACATACTTGATTCCTAATATTTCAAACAATCCTTGAAGTCTTCCATCTTCTCCATATTTTCCATGTAATACTGGGAAAACAATATCTGTTTGAGTAAGCATATTAAAATTTTTTATTAATTCTAAATTATCAAGATTATCTATATCATGACATTTATACCAAATACCATCTTTATCTATATAAATAAGACTAATATTATACTTATCCTTGTTTATATATTTCATGATACTTCTTGCTGATAATATAGAAATATTGTGCTCATTACTTTTTCCACCAAAAATAATAGTTAAATTAATCATGAAAAAACCAACTCCTAAATTAATATATGTATTAACTTATAATTGGTTATTTTACCTAGTAATAAAATTTTTAATATAAAGACACCAAATTATTTTGGTGTCTAAAAGCTCCATATATCGGTATCTTCATCTTCTCTTTTGATTTCTGGTAATTTAATATCACTAAATATTTCATTATCATTAACTTTTGTATCAATATTGACTGGACTTATTTGAAATTCATCCATATATTTTTTTAATTCATCACTAATAACTGGTTTTTCTGGAACAATTCTATCAAATTCTGTTTCAAATTCTTCAAAATTTAAGTCTTTATTTTCCAATACTAAATCTTTTTTATAGGTATCTTTATTATCTTGAATATTATTATTTTCTAGATTAAATATTTCATTTTCTATTGATACATTATTAAATTCATCCATATTAGGTTTGGATATATCACTATTATCTATTTTCACTGGCTTTTTGCTCTTTTTCTGCCTTTTAGGTATAAATCCATTACTATCAGCTATATAACCTATTATACCCATTAAAATTAGAATTAAAGCCAATATTATTAATATCCAATATTTTACTATAAATATAGTTATTGTATTCATACTTACTCCTTCTTATTCTTCTAAATATTTTTCTCCTTTAAAAGGATCTGTTTTTAATAAATCAGGGTAATCCTGCTGTCTTAATACTTCAAATAACATAATAGCTACGGAATTCGATACATTTAAAGCTCGTATTTTTTCATTTATTGGTATACGCATACATCTATCTAAATTCTTCGAAAGAATTTCTTTTGGTATTCCTGTACTTTCTTTACCAAAAATTAAATATGTGTTTTTGTTTTTATCACTATAATCAAATGATGTATGGGGTTTAGTTCCATAGCGTGTTAGAAAGTAGTATTCGCCTTTGTTTTTACTAATGAAATCATCCCAATTATCATACACATAATAATCACAATTTTCTACATAATTTACACCACTACGTTTCAAATATCTATCACTTAAAACAAAACCAAAAGGTTTAATTAAGTGAAGTTTGGTGTTCGTTCCTGCACACGTTCTCATTATATTACCAGTATTTTGTGGTATTTCTGGTTCATATAAAACAACATTAATCATTTTAATTCCTCAAAATTAATTTTATCTACATCAATTTCTTTATATGAGTTAACTACATTTTTATTATTCATTACAATAATTGTTGGATAATCGTCTGTTAATTGATAATGATATTTATTGTAAAAATCTTCTTTAAATTTATCATTTATATTATTACTGTCTAAGTAAACAAATTTATTAGTTAAATTAAGTTCAATTATTTTATTTTGTAATTTTGTTTCTTTCTTTTCATCTTCTAATTCATATTTATCATTGATATAAATAGCTGTAACATCACTTTCTTGTAAATATGTATCTAAGTCATTTAAGGTAACTTTAGGTAGAAATTTATAAAAATTAGATGTTTTTCTATTGCGATTGGTGTAGAAATTACCAAGTGCAATTGTTACAATAACTGTTGCAATAATTAATCCCAATAAAATAAAATAGTTTTTTGTAGGTATCTTTCTCATTTAATCACCCTATTCCTCAATTGTTTGAATTTCATCAATGGTTACAACTGGTAGTGTTATTCCTTCTTTCATACATAATTGACTAAATTTTTCTCTAAACAAATTAAGCTCTTTTATGATTGAATCAGGATAAATTCTCTTACTGTTTTTTATAGCAAAATATACATCTTCTACACCCACACTGGTATGATTTTGGTACAAGGCATTTGAAAATGCTGCAGTTATAACGGAAAAACAAATATCTGGATACATTGCACCTAAACCATATACTCGTTTATATGGATTGGTAGCAGATACGATTGATTCTACTAACATTCTTTGAATATAATCATTATATCGAAATTTAATACCTGTTTGTTTTTCTATTTTTGGTAATGATCCCATTACAATATCAGCAGCAACTTTTTCAGTCGGTTCCAATACATCAATACGATCAAATCTACGTAAGAATGCTCTATCTCTTACAATATAGGTATTATATTCAATATCAGTAGTGGCTCCAATTACTTTTACTAAACCTCTATCAATAACTGGCTTTAGGATATTAGCTAAGTCCATTGGTCCATCGGCATTACTTCCAATTAATGTATGAACTTCATCAATGAATAATATTAGTTTATCACATTTTTTTAATTCTTCTACAAGAATAGATATAACTAGTTCTTCTTTGCCGTTGTATGTCATTTTACCAACTAATGCGGAAGAATTGATTTTAACTACTCTATATCCCATTAAAGCATTTGGTACTGTTTGTTTTTGAATACGATAGGCTAATCCCTCTACGATTGCAGTTTTACCAATACCAGCTTTACCAACTAATAAACCAGATTTTTCTGGAGTTAGTAATACAATCATTAGTTTTTTTAATTCATCTTCTCTAGCAATTGAAGGATCAGTAATATAATATTTTTGTGTTAAATCTTCACCATAATTTTTTAAGATACTAATGCCATTATAATCTGTATTCATTTTATCGTCCTTTCATCCTAAATTAATTATATAATAAATTAAGAAAAAAAGAAAGACTATTTTGATCTTTCTATATACTCATTTTTCTAATAACTACCAATTGATCAGGAATTAATAGTAATTTTCTATTTTGATTAATGATTGTTTCATAATCGGTATTCAATCCATTTGTTAAGGTATCAAAAGTATCTCCTTGTTTAGTAATATAAATATCAACCATATCTCTAGGTACTATCAATTGTTGGTTAGGATAAATATAATCATCTTTTTTTAATCCATTTAAAAGTATTAATGTATCAGCATCTATGCCAAACTTCTTAGCTACTTTGTAAAGATTATCTCCTTGTTCAACTGTGTACATTTCAAAATACTCATTATCCGAAGCTGGTACAATAATATATTCTCCAGGCTTTATATTTATCCTTTTGTTAATATCTCTTAAATTATCGACACTAGTCCCTACCTTACGGGCAATAGAATCTAATGTATCTCCTACTTCTATCATATATATTTCATACATAGTATCACCTCGTTATAATATATGACGAAAGTTTATATGTGTTCTAAATAATGAATGTTTGAATATACTATGTTGAAAGGAAGATACTATGGATAAAAAATTACCTAATGTGTTTCATAATAAAATAGAAAAAAAACTAAACAACAACAGTGAATACTATTACTCTAGTGAAATAAAAAAAGATGAAATAAGTACACCTAATAAAAATATAAGGAAAACAATAACTGAAATCTTTTCATCACCTAATTATATTTATAAGGCTAATGTTATTATTAAATTAAAAAATAAAGAAATAGAAAAGCGTATTATTGGAAGAAATAAGAATTATCTTATAACTATGGATAATGAAACTATACCCATAGATGATATTATAGATATAAAAAGAAAATAGCACGAGCTATTTTTTATTATTAACAAATTCTTTAAAATGTTTAATATATTCTATACCAAATATAGTAGCCATAATACCACTTAGTAGTAGTAATATAGAAAAAAACATGCAATTAGCTAATTCTTTAGTTGTAATATCAGCATTTGAATTGCAAAAGATAATTATATTTATTATCCCAAAGGTTAAAAACACTAACATGCTTATAACATATCCTAAATATCTTTGACCTCCTACATAAGTTTCTCTAAATTCAGCTTCTTTACGTTTATAATCTTTTTTACTTAAGTTATAGTATTTCATATCCAACCGTCCTTTCTATTATAATATTATCATATAAATTAAATTTTTACAATAGAAAAAGACCAATTGGTCTTATACACAGTCAACAAATGTATCTGGTAAACATCTTAAAGCACATAAACAATCTAAATTCATTGTGAAAAATGAATTAGTAGTTACATAAGGTATTGTTCCAGTTGTATCATCAGTATTTTCTGCAAGAACTCTGAATGTTGCACAACATCCATCTACTTTTTCTACCCTAAATACATTAGAACATGTAACTCCTTCATCTCCGCACACAACATTTTCTCGAGTTATAGGCATTGAAAAAGGTGTTCCATTACCTGCACATGTATATAAAACTACTGGTCTTGTATTACATGTAAATGTTGTTGTTCCACAACCTAAAAAACCACGATCACAAGTTTCTAGGCAAGCATCACTGCATTCTGCATTTTGTTGTAGGACATTAATTACAGTTAATACTTCAGCTAAACAGCACTTATTATCATTATTTTGACAATTCATATTATTCACTCCTCCTTTAAAATTTCTAATATAGCATATTCAAAATCCCAAAAGAAGTGTGAAACAATTACCCAAGCAATTGAAAAAAATTACTATACATGATAGAATATATTTGGATGTGATGATATGAATGATTATATCAAAGAAAGAAAAAAATATGTAATAGATATCCAGGATGGCAAAGAAATTACAGTAAGAGATTTGCAACTTGAGATATTGACTATTATGGATGAATTAGACCGTGTATGTAGAAAGAATGGAATTCCTTATTGTATGATGGCCGGATCTGCTCTTGGAATGGTAAACTATAAAGGTTTTATTCCTTGGGATGACGATATCGATGTATGTATTGAAAGAAAGTATTGGAAAAAATTTCTATCAGCATTGGATAAGGATTTGAATAGTGATTTTTATTATCACTGTTTTGAAAAAGACAAAAGATACAATGCTTTAATTCCAAATATGAAACTAAGAAAAAGAAATACTTTTATAAAAGAAAAAAATGTATTGTTAAGTAATAAATGTGATGGAAATGGTATTTTTGTTGATGTTGTTATTATTGATAATATGTCGGAGAATAAGTTTATTGATGAATTGTATAGAAGTTTTATAAAAATTCTTATGCCTTTAGTTGTCTTCTGTGATAATTTACATATTCCACATGTTATGTTAAAAAAACTTATAAATAGGGTTGCAGAAAAATATAGTAATAAAAATATTAACAGTAAGCTATGCGCACAAACTATTGCAATTCCTTGGCAAAGATTTATGAAGGAGCCTATTTTTTTAAAAGATGATATTTTCCCTTTTAAGGAATATGATTTTGAAGGAAGAAAATTCTATTCGTATAATAACATCGAAAAGGTCTTAAAGCAAAGATACGGAGACAATTGTCTAAAAAAGTGGGATGATAAGGAAAAGATATGGAAAGAAACTTTGCCTATTACTATGCAAAAGCCTAAACATACCGTATTATTGAATCTTAATGGAGATGAAGCAGTATCAAAAAAATAGTATATAATGGAATTGCTTTTGGAATATGTTTAGGTATAATATCATTAATTATTTTTAATGATGTTAGTTTTAATTTTTTAGGATTAGGAATTGTATGTATAGGAATAAGTTTATTATTTGTTATTAATAAGAAAAAATAGTGTAATTTTTTCTTTTTAATTACACTTTGCGCCTTGTGATTCATACATTTTTTTTATACCTAAAGTTGTTATTTGATTGTTTACAACATAGTCTTTGTCTAAATAACCATTTTTTACCATCTCTTTTATATTAGTATTTTCAAAGTCAATATCGACAAAATATTGTATTCCATTTTTTATTTGCTTTGATTTATATTCAATATTTCCATATTGTTCGTTGAGTGTTAAAAAGGTTAGTTTTAAATATGAGTCAAAATAATCAATAACATTACTATCTTCAGATTTATATTGCTCATTAATTGATACTTTTTTTACAAAATTGTTTTTTGAGTATATTGTATATTTTGCATTCTCTTTATAGTTTTGTTCAGAATTATTTATATGTGATTCACATATTGTAGTTGTTTTTGAACATCCGGTTAATAATATAATTAGCACTATTACATACTTTTTCATTTATCCTCCATTAATAGTTCGTGAATCATTTCTTCTTTATTATTTAAATCTATATCTTCAATTCGATCCACACGACATTTTTCACTTAATAAAATTGCTTCAATTTTCTGTACTGCTTTTTCTATTTTATCATTGATAACGACATAATTATATTTAGATACATAATTTATTTCTTGATAGGCTTTAGTAAATCGTTCAACAATTTGTTCTTTACATTCAGTATTTCTTTTTATTAATCTTGATTTTAATTCTTTCATGCTAGGTGGCATTATAAAAATAAAAATTGCTTCTTTAATTTCGTTATTTATTTGTAAAGCTCCATTAATATCTATTTCTGCTATAACATCTATTCCTTTTTTTGTATACTCATCTATTTTATCTTTAGGAGTCCCGTAATAATTATCATGATGAACTTTAGCGTATTCTAAAAATTTGTTTTCTTTAATACGCTTTTCAAATTCTTCTTTGGTTATAAAATAATAATCACGTCCATCTATTTCTTGTGCTCGGGGTTTTCTAGTTGTCATTGATATTGATAATTTAATATTTTTATTTCTTTTTATTAATTCTTTACATATGGTGCCTTTCCCACATCCACTTGGGCCTGATATTACTACTAAATTGCCTGTTGCTTTTTGTTTTATCATAGACTCACCTCAATAAAATTATATATTATAAGAATATATGTGTCAATAATATTTTTTAAACAAAAAAACTATACAAAATGTATAGTTATTCGTTTAATATCCAAGATTCATATCCACCCACGATATGAACTGCTTTATACCCTTTTAAGTTTAATGTACGACATAATTGTTTGCTTTTCAAACCTTTTTGACAATATATATAGTACTTTATATTTTTATTTAAATATTTTTCTGGGCTCAATAATAAACTATCAAATGAAATATTATGTGCATTTAAAATATGATTATCGTTATACTTTTCTGGACTTCTTAAATCAATTATTTCTATATTGGATAGTTTTTTTAATTCATTTACTGTAATACTTTCTAACATATAATCACCAATATATTATATGTTTTTTTGTGTTTAAATATAGTTAGAAAGTTTAATAAATTTAGTCATCTCCAAAAAAGTCATCAAAGAATTGATCATCAGTAACATTGTGTTTAAAGTCTATTGATTGATTTGAATCATTATTGCCATTTAAATCAGTGTTTAATTCAGTTGGTTGAATGGCTTTTTCTTCTTGTTTTTCTTCTGAATTTTTTTCTTGTTTATTTATTGATTTAGATTGTTCTTCTTGTTCCCTTTTTTCTTCTTCTTCTAATTCAGCAATTTTAGCATCTATTCTTTTTACTAGATCATCAACATTAAAATTATCACTTGATGGTTTGGTAGGTCCAAAAGGGTTTGGTCCACCAAAGAGATTATTATTACCAAATGGATTTCCACCAAAAGGATTTGCCCCTGGTCGTCCACCAAATGGTAGATTTGGTCCTTCATTTCCATTTAGCATATTATTTATTTTTTCTTCTCTTTTTTTATCAACAAATGATTTTAAATCAAATATTCCAATTTCTTTTCTTTGGCGATGTGGATACTTAGCCTTTGGAAATTTATGACCCCAGTCCATTTCAAAATTTGGTGTAAGCTTTGTTTTAAACGGCATTTTTCTAAGCCTAATTATAATGGTTTCCCATTGGTCCATACTACGTAAATCACTTACAGTTACTAATGGTGTAGATGATGTTTTTTCTTTTTCTTTAGATTTAACTTCTCCACACATTTTACTTATCTCTTCTAAAGCAGTTAATTCTGTACTAATTAAGTAAACAATATTTCCACAGTTACCTTTAATTGTTTCACCATTTTCTTTTCCATAAACTTCATATAATTGGGCAAAGTTTTGAATAATAAAGGTAAAACGCATGTTTCTTGAACGAGCGGCAGTTACCATGGTAGTAACGTCTTTTAATGGTGGCATATTAGCAAATTCATCAAGAATAAAATTGGTACGATGTGGTAGTTTTCCACCTTGCTCTTGAGCAACGGATATTAGTGTTTCGTAGCACTGTTTCAAGAATATAGTTACTAATGAATGATATGTTGTTTTTTCATCTTGAATAACAATAAAAACAGCTGTTTTCTTTTTACCGATATCACGCATATCAAAATCATTATTTGCTAACATTTCAGATAAATTAGCTCGTGAAGCGAATAATTGTATTTTTTGTTTAAAAACTGATAGGATTGAACCTTTAGTATCAGATGGAGCCATTAGTGTAGATGATGCTTTTGTGTAAGATGTACTTGATGGATCTTTGTAACTAAAGAAATCTTTAATATAAGTAGTATTGGCTAATTTTTCTTCACCAATGGTAGTCATTAAACTAATACTATTTAAATTGATTTCTTCTTCTTTAGCATCTTCAAATAAAGCAAATGCTAGACCTGTAAAGTAATCTGCTGATGTATTTTCCCAGAAAGGATCTTGACCTTTAGCTGTCGGGTCTTTAATAATATTAGCTCCTAAATCTTCCAATAATTCGACAGCCTTGTCTATATTCCCTGATTTATAAAGGGAATATGGCAAGTATAGTGGATTCCAACTATTACCTTGTTGTGGATCACGGAAGTTTAATAATACAATATTATATCCCAAACTTTTTAGATATTCAGAGCAATTTTCATATATCTCGCCTTTGGGATCTGTTATAATCATTGATTCATCATGTTTTGCAAGTAAGTTAACCATAGGAAGTACTGTCGTTTGCGTTTTTCCAGCACCAGTAGAACCAATTACTAAGTTATGATATTCTCCATTATCTACCCATACTTCATCTTGCTTCATAATAATTGGTATCCCAGCAGCATCAGATGAAGGTGCTTTGGGATCAACCTTTGCCATTCCAATATCATTTTGTATTTCTTTTTCTTTGCTCCAACGAGAATAATTTTTTGTTTTCTTTTCCGCTGATATTACTCCCATACCTGCTTCTCTTTCAAAAAAGTAAGACTTAACACTTACAAGTCCAAAAACAATTCCTGCAATGAATCCTAAAAGTGTTACCCCAAACATATTAAAACTAGTAAATATTAAGAAAATATTTATGGTAAAATTTTCTTCAATTATAAAGGCATGTATATTTACTACAGCAAGTGCGACAACAATAAACCATGCTATACAAAAGGATATAAATATTGTCCAATCCTTTGGTTCTGCTCTAAATCGTAATTTCATTTTAGCCTCCTAGATTTTGTTAGATTTTTTTCTTTTACTCATTAATCTGAAATAGATAAATAAACCGCTTCCTATTATAGCACATCCAACACCTATATATAAAGCTATTTTTTTATAAAATTCATTTTCATAATTAAAAACATATTTATCTTTATATAGTTTAATATATATTCTTTTATCATTATAATTATTTTTATTAATGTTCCAAGTATAGGTATATCCATCAACTTTATCTGCATTGTTTTCTTTTACTTGATGGTTAGTTTTTAATACAATTTGAACATTATCTAATTCTTGATACTTTTCAAAACATTCAAAGGTATTACTAGTAGATATAATGTAATATTTTTTTTCATTTAAAACATTATGTGCGCTATAGCAATATTTTAACATATCTGATGAATTATATTCATCAATACTAGTAGTATTTCTTTTTTGATATATAGCATTTTCATTTTCATAGTATTCTTTAGTATCTCCTATTAAAAAATCTACATTTAGAAAATATTTACCTGCTATTCTGCTTACAGTATAATATATACCATCACTTTCAACTTCTTTTTTATTAATAATAAATGATGATTTTTCATTTATTTTTTTATCTTTGATTTCTATTTCGTATTTAGCACTACAACCTGATACTATTATTAATAATAGTAATATTATAATTGTTTTTTTCATTTTATCACCTATTCAACTGTATAAATATATCCTGCAAATGAATATCCCCACCTATTGGAAACTTCAGCAAAGCTCAAATTAGAAACATACTGCCAACCATATGGATTTGATGATGACTTAACAGATCCAATGTTAGCTTCAGTTATATCAATTGTTTTATTAGAATTAACAGTTTCTACAACGGCTACGTGTCCACAACCTTTACAATCAGAGCTTACTCCATTAACATCTTGCCAAACAATAATTGCACCTACTTTTGGTTTATTAACATCTGTTGTTGATTTGAAACCTTTTGTACCCTGCGATTTATTTGCAGAATACCATTGCCCTGCATCGGAAGCTATTGTCCATTTTAATTTGCTTTTTGCATTTGTTAATATTTCGTTAGCTCGACCAAATGCATACCATGTACATTGTCCAACAAAGCCTCCTGCATATGAAGCATTTTCATTTGAAAAATAATGCTTATTATCAGATTTTGGTTGGGATGTTCTTTTTTTAAACCCACTAGCAGATGCTACTGATAATCCATCATCTGTTCCTTCACAAGTGAATGATTTGGATTTTTTGGTATTCTCATTGTCTGATGAATAGCCATCAGATTCAAGTTGTGCATATTCAGTATCTTCACCAAAAACATATTTAGCTAGCTGTTCGGCACTATAATTTAATTCTTTTGCTTTATATTCAATATCATTTGGATTAGCTCCCACATGATGTACTGATATACTACCACTTGTTAATATGGAACTTGTTGGATATATTGACTCATATGTTTCTTTATAATCCCATTTATGATATCGAGTTATATGACACATTCCGTCACTTATTGATTCACAATCTGCTAGTCCTGTTACTGAATATCCTGGTGTAAATGGATTTTTAGTATTGTCTACTAAAACTACACCTGCCGACTCATTTGCAACATCAATATAGCTTTTTGTATCCCCTTGAAATATTTGTACAGAAGTTGTACCTGATATGCTAGTAGTACAATTATTTGATGATGTTAGTCCCACCGTTCTTACCATTGCTGGGATAAAATAACGAAGTGTAGGATTATCTAAGTATTGTGACCAGCCTTCATCCCCTGCTAAAACCCCGGCTACATATTCTTCTAGTGAATAGGTTCCATATCCTTCTACAGTTATCCCACTACATTCTTTATAAATTGTTCCAACTGTTGTGCAAGAATTACTTTCTTCTGTTTCTCCTTCTTCAACAATAAAGTCTTCATACATTTCTCTTAAGTGGTATATATCAGTTCTATAACGTTCTACATTTGATTTGTTTTTTGAATTAATATATTCGTAGGCTTGTCCAGTTAATGGTAAAAAAAGTATTGATATCAATACAACTAATATATATTTATAATACTTCATTTTACCACCATACTTTCTTTATATTTTGTTATTATTTAATCTTTTTTTTAAGACTAATAATATAGATAATACTATGAGAATTAGAATAATAAATACTATAGCAATAGGTCCTGTATTTTTAGATAGATTTCTTACAGTATGATTTCTTTCTATTTCCATGTTTATGTTAACATTATCCACATCTTTTTTTTCAATGTGCCAGGTATAAGTATTTCCTTTTTTAAAATCAGCATTATTAGATATAACTTTGCTTTTTGTTATAATATTTATATCTAAACTATCACTTCGTAGGCAATAGAATGCACCTGATAGATTTATATTATAATTATTTTGATAATCATATTGAACATTTTCAAAACAATATTTCATAACATACGAATTAATAAATTCTTCTTTTTTATATTTATATTTATATGTTACTTGACGATAAGTATCTTCTTCAACAACTTCTTTATCATAAATAATATCATTATTATCTAAAAAAGGGTGTTGCTCATTTTCTATAAAAGGTGTTAATTGATCATCAAATTCAGGGGCATATGGATCAGAAGATTTAACATAAGTTGGTATTTCATTTTTATTTATAACAGAAGTAAATTTCTCTTTTATTTCATCATCATAAATAGTTAAATTATATTCAGCACTGCAACCGCTGATTATAAATAATAAAACAATTAATAAATATTTAATCTTTTTCATATTTTCTCCTAATACCATGACCCATAACCAACTACATCACAATCGGTAAGATAATATGGACTATCATTACAAATTTTATTATTACAGTTTCCTTCAATAACCATTACTACATTATCGGAAACTGATTTAACAATTCCAATATGAGATACATCATCGGTTCCTAAATATATACTATTTAACCCTGAAAATCTATTATTCCAATCAAAGAAAATATAATCTCCCTTTTTGGGTTTATAAGTTATATTACCATTTTTTCCTTTAAAGCGAGAACAAGAATCGTTAAAATAAAATTTTAAATGAGATTTATCCTTAAATTGTACCATGGAACAACTAACAGAACCATCACAGATTGGATTAACTATATCATGAACACTTTTTCCTTTATATGTGCTTCTTTTTGCTACGTAATTGACAAAAGCTGCACACCAAAAATTATTCCCAATATTTGCTTCACTTTGATAAGTCCAAGCTGATGTTATTCCATTATTAAATTTTTTATACTCATCTTCTGCCACTTTAACAAATGAATCAGCCAAAGAGCTAGATCCTTCATATGTAGTTGAATCTTCTGTATTATTGTTTTCAACATTTTCTACTTCTTCACCTTTAATAAAGTATTTATGCTCAATGTATTCGAGTAGGAATTCATTATATTTTTTTTTATCCAATTCGTAGGTTTCAGAAATATCTGTTGGATTTGAACATTCTAGTTTTGATGAATAATTGCTTTTTTCAATATCATTTGTTTCTTTGGTATCACTTCCACATTTATATGTTATTTTTTTAGTAACCATGTTTTTAGCTAATATTTGCATATCAAAGCGATCATCTTTGGAGTTTAAGTATTTGTATCCTTCATAGTTCTTATAGTCAAATTCCCAAGAAAGATTACCTTGATAATCTTGATTATTTAAGTCTTCTCTATTATAATCATTTAAGTTGTTTTTAAATACAACAGGCATTTGGGTATTTTTATAGTTTAAAGTAGCCATGATGAGCGGTAAATCTAATTTTACATTATATTGATTTTTATAAAGAAAATAGATATCATACATTTTAAGAAAAAAACGATATTCATTACCATCTGTACATTTTTTACTCTTTTTTCCATTACAGGCAGCATTTACTCCATAGTAATCAGCTATATCTTCAATATTTAAATCTAATTTATTCTTTACAAATTGAACGTCAATTTCTAAATTATCATCAATAAAACCTGTATCATTTATTTCATCACTTAAATCAATTTCATCGCCTTTTTCAAATTGGGATTCAACTTGCTCACCAAAATCTGTACTTGATGCATCACTAGAAAACCCTCCGGCACCAGCTGCTGATCCACCTATAATAAAACCTATAAGTGCTAGAATAAGTATTACGCCAAACATACTTAACCCGCCAATTAAAAACCACTTATATTTCTTTATTTTAGCGAATAAATCAACACTACCACTTATAACTTCTGGTAGTTTGTTTTGAGACTCATTATCAGTATTATCATCTATTTCTTCTTTATTATCTTCGTTTACTTCTTCATCTTTAGTCATATTTAAAGAAAAAGGTTTAAGAAACTTTTTCCTTTTATTATTAATACTAGATAATCGTTGAGCAAGTCCTACTCCAGGGATAGCTTGAGCTAGTTTATTTTTCTTAAGATTGTTTATAACACTACCATTTGTTATTTTTTTTCCTGCTGGACCACCAATATTATTTAGGGATGAATGTGATTTGTTTTGATTAATAATTTGATTTGGTGTTCTAATGTTATTTTTTGTTTGATAGTTTGTATTACTATTTGATGATTTAGGTGAAGCTTGTGTTCTTGGTTTGGTATTAATATTTTTATTGTTAACATCGGCATCATTACGCATTTTAGTATTATTCTGTGCATTTTCCAACATATTGTTATGTGGCATGCTATCTGCCTGACTATTTCTATTATTTAAATTATTATTGTTCACCTAAATCACCACCTTAGTATTACAATCCACCGCCTGATCCAAAGGAATCTAATTCTTCATCAGAAGCAATCACATTGATACGCATTCTTCTACTTCCACATACAAATAAAGCTTCTCCTTGACTATACTGTTTAATACTTTCCATTTCACTATCATTTAGATCTATTAAACGAGCTAGGTCAGTAACTGCTTGTTTTTTTAATCCCATCACTAAGTAATATGATGCATTGTCAAAAATAGCTTTACCTTGTGTAATTACAGTTGGATCACTAAAATCAGTAGGCTGTTGAGTTATCATAATTGTTCCTGTATTATACTTTCTAGCACGTCTTTGAATTTGTGCTAAAAAGTCAGCTCCAAGAGTATTTCCACCACTTAATAATACGTGTGCTTCATCAACCATCATAATGGTATTTATACTTGAATTAAGTGTTAAACCCCAAGCAAATTTTAAGATATTAAAGAATAGGGCGTTTTTGATATTGTTATCAGCATTCATTATTTCTCTTATATTAAATACTACAAAATTACTTTGTGGATCAATAGTTGTATGTCCATCAAAATAAAATCTTAATTCTTTAATAAGTGGTCTTATTTTTAGTTCTAAGGCTTCTAAAACATCTTTTTCTTTGGTTTGTTCTGGCATGGCTAGAATTTTACCTCTAATGGTTGCATATACATCCTTAAATGTTGGATAATCTTTTGAACTAAATTTTGTAAAATCACTGTTAAAATCAATTCCAAAACGTTTATATGTTTCTTGAACTATTTCACTAAACATATTTACAATATCTTCAGTTATTGTTGGATCATAGTATTTCAAGAAGGCTTTAATGGTTTGAATAGTACGTGTTAATACGGTATATCCTAATCCTTGTCTTATTTCTTCTTCGTCAGCGTCTAGAACTACTTCAAGTGGATTTATCATACCATATTCTCCACCTTTACCTAAGTCAATAAAATCTCCTTTATACATACGAGCCATATCTTCTAATTCGCCTTCTGGGTCAATAACTACTACTTGATAGTTATTACGCAAATGGCTTCTAAGAAGGATTTTTGCAGCGGTACTTTTACCACTACCACTTGTACCTAAAATAATCATATTGGCATTATTTCGATTATTCTCTTTTTTTATTTGATATAAGAATTGATTAAATAAAATAACACCACCTGAGAAGTCAACACCCAACAAAGTTCCTAACCCAGGATCTTTGATACTATCAAAGATAAATGGATACATAGCTGCCATTGTTGGAGAAGGCATTGGTGTTCCAATTCTATCTTCAATATCTTGCTTATCATAAATTGGTAAGATAGATTTTAAAACTTTATCTTGTTCAAAACGAAGTGGAATAGCCCTTAGTTGCATAGCTTCTAGATAATTTCTAACTTGTAATTTTTTTAAATCAAGTTCTTCTTTACTATCGGCTGTAATCATAATATGAAGCTGAAAATCATATACTTTTGATTGAGTTGCAGCTAGTTCACTAATAAATTGTTCAAGAGATTCATAGTCTTGGCGTAATCTTTCTTGAATAGTTCTGTCTCTTTCATCTTGATATCTCTGTTTTAAATCTGCTAATTCTTTATTTAACATTTTACTCATACTAGATGCCGGAAGTGGAATATGTTTAATTACCATTTTAATTCCAGACATACTAGTTAGTGATGATAGAAATCCAGGATATACAAATTGCGGATAGCTTATTACGCTTAGAATTGTAGCGTATTTATCACTAATTATAAATTCATTACTTTTAAACTCCAGCCCTTTTGGAGCAATTTCTGTTTTTATATTTGTCATGCCATCACCGTCCCAAAAGTAGTAGTTTGTCCACCATTTAAGAAATTATCTAAAATCATTCTTAAATCTTCATTTGATGTCTGATATGATGTTAATCCAGCAGAAGCTAAATTACTTACTAAATTTCTAATGCGTTTTTGAATTCTATCTAAATCTTTATCTTTAAATAATAAATAATATTCTGTATCAACAACATTATTGTTCATAAACATATTAGCTTTATCTATATCTTCTAATATCATTTTTCTTCTTATTGTATCGGTAGTGGAATTATAAAGAACTTGAAGTTCTGATAAATACACATTAATATCAACAGGTCTATCAGCAGCAATTATCCAAAATTCATAATCAATAACATTATAAACAACTTTTAAGTTATTTATAACAGCATTTTGCGTTGCAGGATCAAGAATAAATAAATTTCTTGGAACTATTTTAACTCCTGTTACCATCTCTTTGTTGTCTAAAACAATCATACCATTTCGAATATCTTTTACTGGTATATCCGTATACTTACTTTTTACTTGTTTCGCCATCTTTATAACACCAACCTTTCCATATATATTTTTGACGAGTCGTATAAAACTCCCAAGCTAGTTTAATTACTGTTCTTACATTGTGATAATTCGGTATCGGAACAACTAGCCCCGCACATACAATACCAGGAGCGATAGCAATAACTGCAAAAAGCAATTGTTCTATTGGTAATATCATCATCATTAATAATGATACACTAGCCCCTATTCCAAAAAGAATCAAATCTCCTAATGTAAACATACTAAAGTACATCATTGATTTTTTGGAATTAGCTGGTATTAAATAATTATTCATCTAGTATCACACTCCCTTTTATTTTAGTTTTCCTGTTGTATGATCAATGCTACCTACATCAATTATTAAACCCGAAGGTGTGGTGTATTCACTTTTTTCATTTTGAGTCACTTCAGGTTGTGTCGTAGGTACATCTTGTGGCGAAGCATTTGATATATTAAATTCACTTTGACTGTTGTTTTTCTCATATACATCTACACTATTAGCAAATTCATGGGCACTGCGTGCAGATACATTACTTTTTGCATATTCATTCAATTTGTCTTCTGCTATTGAGACAGTTTTCTTTGATGCATTTGACACTTTGCTAATTTGCTGATACATTTCATTGGTGCTAGCACCCTTCATATTTAATGCTTGTTGAACATATTTAATATTATCTTCTGTTCCACTTGCAAGTCTATTTTCTAAGTCTGTTGCAATTGCTTGAGTTTTATAATCCTTTTTCTTTTTGCTGTCTAAATCATTATATAAATCAGCATATTTATTATCAATTTGTTTTAAACGTTGCATAAATTCTGTATTTTTTCTTTTTATTGCACCGTTTTCATCTTTTTCAAAATATTGGTTTGCTATATTATTTTGGCGGTCTTTCATTTGACTATCTAAACGAGCAACTCGCGCTTCTTGTCTATCTTTAGCAAAATCCGGTGCCCATTCATCTAATTTTTTATTTATTTTTTGTTTCCAAGGTGCATCTACCGATTTCCAACCTCTTCTAAATCCCCTACCAGTCGCTGCAGAATATGCTCCAGCTATTCCTCTTTTTCCAAATGTTTGAACTCCATGTATTGGTGCAGTTGCAGCCTTCTTTGCGATTTTTCCACCAAGCATGTCATTTTCCATTTTCTTGAATGGATTAAGATTAAATTTACCTTCACCATCAAGTTTGATACCTAAATTTTCTAGTATTTTAGGTAATTGTTTTACAAACATTAATACTCCAATTATTATGAACACTTGAACAAAGAAATTTGATTGTTCTGAACCATTTATAACATCAGTTAGTTTTCCTACTTGACTAATTATATAAACTCCAAAATATAAAGCAGCCAATCTAACAAATAAACTTGCATAGGTTGATATACACATTTTATACCATTTTGAGAACATTCCGTCTTTACCACTTTTTGGATCCATATAAGAAATAATAGGAATTGGAGCAATTAGTTGAAGAAATGCTAGTTTTACGCTTCTTAATCCAATATCTAAACAGAAGTTAATCAAAAGCAATATTACGACAACAGCAACAATAGTTGTAAATGGCCAAGGATAATGAATTATAAAATCTTCTGATCCATCTGATGTAATCGTTGTTGCGGTTGCTATATCAGCTCTAAATGTTAAACCCAAGTTTCGATTGTTTACACCGGTGATATAGTTTGCAATTGTTACTGGCGCATTTTTTATAGTTTCTCCTCTACTAGTAACTACTGATAATTTTGTAATATTTTCAAATAAATCCAAACCTAATTCTGTATCAGTATCAGTATATACAGCGTGCGATAGTGCATTAATACATTTGTCGCTAAATTTTCCGTCTTTATCAATCATTTCTGCACATTCAGTCATTTGAGCCTTATTATATTTTTCACAAAGTTCTTTGTCTTCGCCGCTTGCTTTTGAACAATCAATATCGCCTAATTCTATTCCTGTGTTTGGAGAGAAAAAAGGAATCATAATTGAAAAAGCCATATCATCTCCTGCAGTATTTAGATAATTATTGTTAGATTGATTTGGCAAAATTAGACGAGCTAGTGTATTATCTTTTAATACTAACACTTGCAATCTATAGGCCATATTAAATATATATGGAACTACAGCAAGTAAAACTAGTGATATAACTGTGTTTTGAGCTAATTTACCTATTCCTTTTGATTTTTCGGTAAAATCATCAGGATTTACTACATACATTATCAAGGAAAAACTCACTTTAAATAGCATAAAGATTCCAAGTAACATTTGGATTCTCTCAGCAAAAGCATGAATTTGCGATTGAGTCAAAATAGATGTACGAGATATATCCATTAATAGGGTATAAACCATTGGTATGAAATTAAATAGCGCATTATCAAGGGTAAAGAATAAATTTCTAAACATTTTTCCTAACCACATTATCATACTTTGTACCTCCTTAACAAAAATCTCTACTAGTATCATAATTATACCAAAAAAAAAAGGATTAATCAATGATTAATTATCCTTTTTTTAATTCGATACATAGCATGCAGTGTCTCCAACATCACCATTAATAAAGCAACGGAAACAATTAGCAACATTTCTATCTTTGTTTGATACAAACGTAACAAGCATTTGTACTATTACTACTACAAAGAATACCAAAATACCCATTACTAATCTTCTGATGAAAACAGTTTGTGCTTTTTTAATTTCATCTTCTTTTCCTGCAGTTACAGCTTTTACTAAGTCAATCATACCAAATATTATTAACAAGATTGGTACTACTATTTTAATAATAGTTACTATGCTAGCAACTATATATGGTATCATCCCGTTAAATTCTAGTCCTATTGTTCCACAAGAATAAGTTAAACTATTATCTACATCAATCAAAAATGACATTTGCATTCCTCCTAAACTAATTTTATTATACTATAAATTATATTTTAAAGTCAATATATTATTTAATAATATACGGTTTTTCTAAAGTTCCTTCTCCACCTTGATATATTTCATTACCGCTAATATTTATTATCCAGTAATAACTTTTGTAATTTTCAGCTTTTTGAACATCAACATAGTGTCCTGATAAATAATAAACCGAAAAAGTATCATCACTTGAAGCGTTAACAGTCCATGTGGCATATAACACATCATCAAGATAATTAAAATTAGCACATGCTCCATCACCTATTGATTTACAGTTTTCATCATAACTGGCATTAGTATAATCATAAACTGATGGTATACTAATATATTGATTTTTTAAAACATTCTGACATACCGGTTGTTCTATTGATTTGTCATTTAAACTTTTTTTGTCTAAGCATACATCGTGGCTTAACATATGCGTTTTCATATCTTTGGTTACTGATTTAATATTATTGTAACTTTTCCATAATGTATCATAAATAGAACTATTATAATAGTCGTTAATACCGACATTTTCATCCACTGATACATTATATTTATCATCCCAAGAAACCTGAGCATCTTCTCTTTTTACTTTTACAAGTCTTAGATTATTATTTGAATCTATTTTTATAATGCGATAAAGTGTATTAAAAAATGATATATAATTATTTACTTTATTACCTTTATAGATATATTCATTACCAACTTGATATAAACCAGATTCAGATGTAACAATATCTTTTTTTAAATGATTTATTACATAGTCAGTTTTATAATCTTTACAATCTAGATAAGGAATATATTGATATTCTGAATTATTATTTCTGACAGTTACTGATCCTGTGCAAGATGAATCCTTTAGTGATCTTTTTGGACTTTTTAATCCATAAGATATTAAATCATCAAGAGTAACAACTGCAACTTTACCATCATTGGTTGGTAATAACTTGTGATATTCAAAATATTTTTTAGCTTTTATAAGCATTTTATCTTGATATTTTTCATAAGTCATTTTTTTGCCTTGGCATCCTCGTAACATCATTAAAACTATAATTATGAGTAGTGGGATAGATATTAGTAAGCCACTCGTATATAGGAATTTTTTATCCATTTTATTAAAGAAATCTTTCATGTTATTTTACTCCATTCAAGAATAAATCTGCACAGCTCCAGATATTCTGATTATCATTATCCGTTGCTAAGAAAAATACTAATTTAACAATAGCAACAACAAAGAATACTAATACTCCAGCAATAAGTCTTTTTACAAATATTCCTTGAGCTTTTTTGATTTCATCTTCTTTTCCGGCTACAACAGCTTTGATCAAATCGATCATTCCAAATATTACTAACAATACTGGAACAGCTATTTGTAAAACAAGTATTATAGTGTGAACAGTATCAGGTAATTTTCTTGGTAAACACTTAATAACATTGTTACAAGCTTTTGTTCCTTCTTCTTTACAAGAATCTGCCGCTAATACTGGGAATGATAATAAAAATGCAAATGCACTTACCATTAGATATTTTATTTTTTTCATAATTTCACCTCCGTTACTTTAGTGGTTTGCATGAATTATTTATAAAGCAATTCATGCAATCTATAATACCTGCTGCATTATTATCTACTGCATTAATTAATAGTTTTACGATTGCAAAGATAAAGAATACTAATGCACCAGCTATTAGCCTTTTAATAACTATTCCCTGAGCTTTTTTCATTTCATCTTCTTTTCCAGATGTTATAGCTTTTATTAAATCAATCATTCCAAATATTACTATAATAACAGGAATAGCTACTTCCATTGCTGTTACAGCAAAAGATGTTAGTTCAGGTACTTTTTGTGGTATGGCATATTCCTTACCAACAAAGCCTTGTTTATCATCACCACATACTACTTTGCTTATTTCTGCATTAACTATATATGGCATACAACACATAACTAGTGTTAATAAGAGAAATAATTTAGGCAGTCTTTTTGGCTGTTTTACTTTTTTTATTGGTTGTTTTTTTAGTTGTGGTCGTATTTTCATTTTTTTCTTTCTCCTCACAATTATTATTTAAAAAGCAATTTGTACAGTCTATTATATTAGCAGACTTATCATCATCAGCAGCAAAATAAATCAAGAATTTTACTATAGATAGAATAAAGAATACCAATACACCTGTAATCAATCTTCTAATAAAAACGCCTTGTGATTTTTTTATTTCATCTTCTTTTCCAGCTATTACAGCTTTTATTAAATCAATCATTCCAAATATTACTAACAACACTGGAACAGCTATTTGTAAACTTAGGTATACTATTTTTATTATTTTTGGTAGAGCGGACGGAATATCTGTAATCATTCCATTACCACAACTTTTGACAGAAGAAGTATAGTTACTAAACCCCTGTGCTTGCGCTATTGGTACAAATAAGATACTGAGAGCTAATAATATTAGTTTTCTTTTTTTTATCATTTTATCACCTATATTTTTATTCCTAGCTTAGCTAATAGTTTTATAACATTGGGATCAGTTTTATCCCTTTCATTTATAGATGGCATACTATAAAATATTTTTAATCTTGATTCATTTTCAAACTCAGCTATATCCCATTTGTTTAAAAAGCATTTATTCAACACTACTTTTTTATCAAATAAGTCTCTAAATATAGTAGGTTTAGATAACATTAGCTTATTTATTTTTATAGTTGTTGGTTCAACAAGATATAAAACTTGATCACATTCTTGAATCGCTTTATTCGAATCGTTAGTATCAATGATAATGATATCTTGATCATCATATTTATTTACAAGATATTTTATTTTATTGCTAATAGTTGAAATAAGATTTTTACTTTTAAAGAAGGAAAAATCTGTTGCATCAACTTCAATACCAATTACATTATACTTCTTTTTTAGAATTTTTACAAGACTATATGCTAAAGTTGTTGAGCCTGCATGCCTTGTTACATTTACTAATCCAATAACTTTAGCGTGACGTTTTTCATTGTTTATTGGTAAGGTATCTTTGTTATATTCATTTCGGTATCCAGATACATCGTTATATGTGTGCGGATCATTAAGTAGTTTTAATAAACCATCTGTATCTTTAGCAAAATTATAAATGCCTACGGATACTAAACCATTTATAAATTCATCATTTATACAATTATTATCTAATAGTATAATTATTTTACTTGCATCTATATAATTGGTCAATTGTTTAATAGTGCTAATATATTGATAGTTTTTGATTGCAGTTACATCAATAATTAAAGTATCAAATTGTATTTTATTCATACTATTTCCTACTTCATTAACATCATATAATCCTGTATATATGTTTTCTGAAATATTAAGTTGTTTTATCAATTCACTATATTGATTAGCTATTACTATGTTCATAGTTCTCCTTCCATATTTACATTTACTATATTTTTTCTAAAAGATACTGTTTGTCCTTTGACAGGAATACTAAAATTTACTAACGGAATATCAAAATACATATAGGTTTGCACTTCATAGTATATGTTTTGATTTCCTATGTCATCTGTTTCTGCAACTTCATAAATACAATAACTAGAATTATCATGATTTATTAATTGTTTGTTTTCTTTAGTTGGACACTCTTTTTTAGTCAATCTATACCCCATGTTAGTTAATTGTTCATTTATATTAGCAGTTAATTCTTCAATATTATTTAAGTCTTTATTTTCAGTTTTTATATAATTTTGTATTTCATCAATAATGATAGATTTTGCTCTATAGGCTTTGTTATAGGCAAACGATGCAGTAAAAATAGCTATCATAGTGCCTATTACAACAACAACAAGATTTAATAGAAGTGAACCTCCTACAGATTCATTCATAATCAATCCTCCTTAACAATTATTTCCATAACAAGCATATATATTGTTTGTTTTTGTATATACCGGGAATTTTAACCATTGATTTATTATAGGTAGATTAAAGCGAAGATATGTTTTTATAACATAATTATATTCTTCAGCTTTACATATTGGGTCCTTAGATCCATTTATTGTTTTATCAACCGAATATCCTTTTTTTGTACACTTAACTACATTGTAATAGACACAATAACCATTGTTTCCACCTTCTCCAATTATTAGTGTTTTAGTAGGAGTTGATCCCGGAAATGCGCCTACTTTATGGGAACCACATGTTACATTAGACATATTATAACCTAATGATGACAATTGTCTTTTTATTTCTTTTTTGGATAAATCATTATACCCTTCATATTTTTCTATACTATCTGCAATGGCATTATTAACTTTAAAGGCTTTATAATAGCTAATAGCCCCACCTATAAAGCAGAAAATAACCACTATGAAAACTATAACTATATTTAGTGATACTGTATAACCTATACTTTGTTTCATATGATTACCTTCTTACTACTATATACATAATACTATATATTGAAGTTTTTTTCAAGTAAAATAAAAAGATTAGAATTGTTTTCTAATCTAGTTGCAATGCCAACCGTTTGTATCCGAAGTCAATGAACATATCTTATTATCATTATCATCTTTACAATCAGTTCCAGCAATTTTAGTTCCACCTTGTGCTACACACACATTCTTCTTTGCTGCGTTTGTCATTAAATTGTTAACAATGATGGTCCCAGCCCCTAATACTATTGCAATTAACACAATCGTTATTACTGTCATGTTTGCTTCTCCTGCTGCTTCTTTCATTCTTTTTCATCTCCTTATTAATTACATTCATACCTGTTTGTCTCTGTATTATATTTGCAATTTTGAGATTGATCGGCATTATCTGTTTTTGTTTCTGCATTTCTCATCATTGTTGTTACTATAATTGTCCCTACTCCTAATACTATAGCTATTAATACTATAGTTATTACTGTCATGTTTGCTTCTCCTGCTGCTTCTTTCATTTATATTCCTCCTTTTATTTTCATGATTTATTATAGTATTATTTTTTTATTATGTCAATAACTACTCATCAATATAGTCATGGAAATGAATAGTATTGCCATGACTACTCCACCGGTTCCAAATAGCATTACCATGGTTTGTCTTTCAATATGTTCTAGACGTTCAGCATATTTTATATCTCTAGCTTTATTTTGCAAAGATGAGACAGTTTTAGAAAACTGCATGATTTGTTCATGTTTTTCATCTTGTTTTCCAAGACTTAAACGGTATAATAAACGCATCATACGCATTGAATCTCTTACAGGGTATTCATTGGCGAAGTCAATATACGGTTGAATTGTTGAATCTCCTGCGTCGATTTTATCGACAAGATTTCTTAATCCTTCTTTAAATACATCTGGTGCGGTATTAATACTTTTACTTAGAGCAATTGGTACGGTATAGTGTTCTACTAAAATTTCTAGTGATTTTAAATAGTATGGTAATAATAAATCTATTGTATGTAATCTTGCTTTATAGTATTTTTTTAGATTAAAGTATGGCATTTTATACATTACAAAGGCTAATGCTATTAGAACTAATATATATATTATTTTTAATTGTCCTAGTATTAACAAGGAGAATAAGCCTATTAATAAAGTTACAATAGCATTTCTTACTCGTAATTGAAATAGTTGATTAATATCATAATCAGATTCACCATATCTTATTTTTAATAGAAAATAGTAATCTTCTTCTACTAGTTTTGAGAAGAATGGTGATAAATCATTTATAAATCTTTTGGTATCAAATACTTTATTGTATATAAAGATAAATATAATTATTATGCCTACAGCTATAAATATATAGTTAACCATTATTCTGCACCTACATTCTCATTATAATATTTTTCTCCTTTTATTAAGAAGTAACTATTTAATATGACTACAAAGTGAATTAAAGCTTTGCCATACCAAAGGTTTAAAAACTGTTTATATGTATCTTGACCTAGTATTAATTGAACCAACATAATCATTCCATATAACATAAGACCAAATCGAATGAATTTTTTTTGAAAGACTGCTCTATCTTCCCTATCCCTATATACACTTTCTACTAGCATATCTATATCTAGTGACATGTTTTCTAATGATTCAGATGCATCTCTAGCTCCTTCATTAGTTATTTGTAAGAATAATTGATGCATATTCTTAACAATGTAAAAATCATATTTTTCTTCAAAGTATTCTAAGGAAGCATCTATGGTCCCATTTTCGTATGAAAGTCTAATCATTTCTTCAACATCTCTTTTTACAGGGTCTTCTAAGACACCTGATTCTATAACTCCTTCTAGAGATTTTACGAATGATTGAGTTGTACCAAATTCCATTATGACATTTGTTGTATATGTTTGAATTTGTTCAAAAATAAATTCACTGTATATTCTTTTATATCTTAAATAAGATAAATATGGTATAAAAGCAATGGCAATTACTCCATATAGGATGGCAACGATTATACTTCGAAAGTAAAGGTATCCACCGATTGATGCTACTCCACCAAAAAGAATAATTTGTACAATATACTTTTTGGTTGAGTAATCTTGTCCTAATGATTTAACTTTATTTCTTATTTGTTTATAGGAATATGGGGCAATTTTATCAAACACTACTTCATAGTTATTTTTTAAATATTGATAAATATTTTTATCCCCGGCATTACGATATACGAGTATGAAGATTAAAATTAAAGCGATTAGTACAAATAATAGTTGTATCATTTTACCAGCCCCTATTCAAATACTATTCCTTGTGTAGGATTAGTTTGATTTGTCTTTATTCTTGGTTCACTATTTAAGATAATGCCTTGGCCTTCTAGATATTCATATAAATACTTGGAAGGCGGATTCTTGGTTACTTTACCATCTGGTGTTTTTTTGTAAATTGTATTGTTTTTTGGTTCATTATCTTCAGTAACATAAAATTCTGTTACTTCAGCTATTTCTCTTATAAACCTTTTTGTTTGTTTATCTTGGTATCCTCTAATATGTACACCTAATTGAATGTATCTATAAATACTTGTTAGAAATTGTTCAATATCTTGGTTAGTTTCTAATAAACTATACATACGATTAGGAATGGATGATGCTTTGTCAGCATGAATTGTTGATAATATATAGTGGCCTGATGAAATAGAATTTCTAACTGCTAGAACGGCTTCTGCTGAACGTACTTCAGATAGTAATATCCATTTAGGATTCTGTCTCATACAAGTTACTAAGACATCAGAGTATGATGCAATATTATTTGTTTTCATTGTTACTATATCACGTTCTGGAAAGATTTTATCTAGGTGTAGTTCTAAGGTATCTTCAATAGTGATTATTTTTTCATCAGCATTTGTGTTTGAGGCAAGATATTTGATAAATTCTGTTTTTCCTGACCCGGTTTCACCACTAACCATAATATTACAATGTCCATGTACACATTTAATTAAAAAATCATGGATATCTTCAGTAATATATTTTTCAGCGATAATTTTATCTTTTTTTAATCTAATCTTTGCTGGTGTTTTTCTAATTACGCATGCTATACCATTACGGGCAATTGAATCATGAACAAAGTTCATACGTAGTTCAGAACTTTCACTATCTAGAAAAGGATGTGCGGCATTGAAACTCTTTCCAACAATATTAGAACACTGAAAAGCTAATTTTTCTATTAATGCATTGTTTACTCGTGGATTATTTACTCTAAATATTCCATGAGATAAAGTTTTTAACCAAAGTTGACCCCCATTGTCATATGAGATATCGGTTACATCATCGTTGTCTAAATACTGCTTTAATGGACCAAAGTCCAATTCATCAAAAATATTATCCATATTATTGATTCTCTTCTGTAGTAGATGCAGATACTTCATCAGTTAGGTTTACAGTATTAGCATCGATATAGTCTCTTAAAGTGGCACTACTAACATTTACTTGACCAGATAGTTCAACGTTGGAACCTTGTGGCGCAATTACTAAAGTAATTCCACTTAAGTTTTCGGCTTTTGTTAGTAAGACATAGTATTCATGACTTACTGCAAAACCTATTTTACTTGGAGAACTTGGATTTGATGCATTAGCAAACACATCATTACCACTTCCATCATGTACAACCAACACCTCAATATTTTCTAATAATCGGCCATATACTAATTGACCATTTATTGTTGTCATCATATATAAATCAATTGTTGATCCCGGGATAATACTATTTCCTAATGTTTTGGTAACATCAGTACTTAAATAATAGGCTTCATAACCATTTTTTGTATCTATCTCTTCAATCCAATTTCCTGGGATTTTATCTTTTTCAACTATCCAATCTGTGTAGAACATACTACCTTCTGGTATAGTTACATTTAAATTGGTATATTTACCAATTAATTCAGATGAATTTCTTATAACGTTATCTCCTACTGTTATTGCAGCAACACTTTTATAAGTAATGTCATCAGCACCAATTTCATGTCTTTCACCAATTGACTGTTTGGCAACAGGTACACTTATTGGATTTATTGTACTATTTACAGTTTTAGTATAACCAAAGTACAATAGTACTAGTATCAATATTATACCGATTATTGTTACGGTATTTTTATTTCTTATTATTTTTCTTAAACTAACCAAAATATTATTCATTTTTATTCTCCTTTCAATTTTTACTTTCTATAATAGCATCTATTTTATCGGCAATGGTAAAGGTTACTCCTTCTACTGTATCATCTGATGTTGATATTTTTAAACTAACTTTCGGTGGAGTTTCATTAACATCTACTATGTCGATTTTATAAGTATGAGCAAGAGATGCATTATCAGCAAATCTTCTTAAGAAGTTTTCAACAAATTTTTCTTGAACTATTCTTATTTCTCCTGATTTACGATAAGTTGCCATATCTATTGAATCATACATTGCTGCTTCTGTTGCTTCTTTTATCAAAGTATAGTTATTTTCTTCTGTATTTGTTACATTTTGAAAGAAGTAAATAACTATAATGGCAAGTACTCCCATTAAAATAACCATATATCCCCAGATTGATTCTTTCAAGTTATCTACCTCCTAGTTTTTATTTCTATTATTGTAATTGCATAAAATATCACGATTATTTTTACAATAACCACTGCTTTTTAACTTACTAAATTGTTGAGTGATAAAAGAGCTTATACAGTTTTGTCCTTCTTTATTACAATTTATACTAGAATAATCTTCATATGTTTTTGTTGTATTATAAGATCTTATTTCTTTTATAATAGTTGGTGTGAGAGTAAAACTATACATTATATCATTGTTATTAGTTGTTGAAGAATTAGGTTTATCAACAATATTGTTTTTGATGTTTTTATTTATTTCACTTTTAGTAGTACATCTATTATCAATACTTAAATCCTTATTTATATGTTCTGTTATAATATCTGTTGATGATTCTAAAGCATTATCACTTACAACATCTTCACTATTTTCTACAGTTTCAAAAGTATTATCATTAGTTGAATTATTTGTATTATCATCCCAAAAATAGCACCAATTATTTCCTGTATGTTCCCTTTTTCCAAAAGGGTGTTGTGGATCAATAATCCGAGTATTGTAGCCTTCGTTTATTATATTATAGTCACAAGTTTGACTAACTGATTCTTTATCTCCAATATCGATATTAAAACCACTTTTTTGATAGTTTCCTGATTGGATGTTCAGTGGTATTGGAATACCATAGCCTAATTTAATACAGTTTTTACAATCTTTTTTATAGGTTATAGTTCCAGAGTTAATATATGCATATATTTCTTTAGGGTATTTGTATTCTAATTCAGTGGCTGCAATTATATGGTGTTTAGTATATGTCCCATTGTCTTTAGTGTTTGTACCATATATTATCGAAGGTTGCCCAGACTTTAATATACCATTTAATGAAACAGTTATATCTTTTGATTTATCCAATTGTTTTCCATTTTCATATATATAATTTAAATTTATTGATGGAATCCAATTTAAATTGTATCCTTCATTTAATACAAAATTGGATGTTTGAATAGAATCTGTATTTTTGGAAATATAAGTACAATCTTCAACAACAGTTAGATTTCCAACATCATTACTATTTTGATTAGACCATAATAACATTCCATTTTTTAAGGTATTTTCTTTTTCTAGATTTGGAGTTTTTAATCGATATATATACTTGCATATAGGTTTTATATTAGAATCACCTTGATAAGTTATATTATGTGCTTCTTTATATGGACTTATTATTTCCGTATATTGGCAACTTGCATCAACTTCTTTTTTAAAAGTACTACAAGATGGATTAGAATAATTTAACAATTCTGATTTATTATATTTTTTATATAGCTGTTGTAAATTATATTGATATTCTAAATCATTAGTATTTGTATTGTTCTTTTGAATGTTTTCTAATTCTGTTTCACAAGAATCTAGATAATTTGCTTTTTCACAGCTACCATAGTTTATAGCATTTTTATTTTCATCTAATAAAGCACTACAATCATTATCTGTACAATCATTCTCTATTTCGCCTGATGATATTTTATCATATAGTGATTGATAATTATTTTCATATTCTTTTAAGGCACTATTACATGTTTTCTTATCTGAACAAGTTTGTGTATCTAAAGCACAAGCTTGTTCGGTTTTATTGAGAATTATAGTTACTGTTTGACTCCTTTTATTAATCGTTATATTCTTTTGTTTTGTTTTATAATCTTTTTTAGTAACAGTTATTGTATAATTATCACCAAAATATAAATCAGTAAAAGTTGCATGCCCATCACTGTTTGTTGTCTTTTTCTTATTATCTTTAGATATGGTCACTTCAGCTTTAGATAATTTTTCAGCTCCTTCGCTTAAACAGCATTTAGTTCCTTTAACTTTAACTGTAAGTGTACTACTAACTTTAGTAGCTGGTAGGGTAAGCGTTATATTCTTTGTTTTAGTTTCCTGGTCAGATGTTATTTTATTTGGAATTAATGGTTGAACACCTGATATAACAATATCACTACAACTTTGGTTTTGAGTAACATAATATTTAGCTGCATAATAGTATCTTTTTCTTTTTGCTTCTACTTTAACTTTAATTTCTCCATCTTGTGTTGGATCAATTAGTGTTCCATAACAAATATCGCCATTACATTCGGCATTTCTTACATTTTTTGTCTTAGAAATCTTATATTGAACGCTTACTAAATCATTTGCATCAGTAGTTAATTTAGTAGAGTATTTAGTAGAGCCATTATCATCTGTTTTTTTATATTGTGTCCTTTCAACACTTAAATTAAAACTTTTTGAGTGACTTTGATATGCAGCTTCTCCTACATTATAGAAGTGTTTATAGCCATGACCTTTAATATCACCTGATTCAATAAGTAGTCCTGTAGCATTTGATGGTGTTTTATCATTTCCATGTTTTTCTAAAAAACTATGAATACCAACTGATGCTAGAAAATAGCATTGTTTATATAAATTAGAATTTACAGAAGAATTTCCCTTACATTTACGAAATTCATTTATAATTGCTCCTACTCCAGCACTTATATTTTCAGAATTCCAAGTATACAAGCATAGCTTACTGTCTTTTATAGGTGTCACAGACAACCAATGGCTACAAAAAGCCGCTACTGTTGATCCATCATATTCTACTGTTTGCAGTGTGAAAAACAATTGTTGACTTGTTCTATTACTAAATAATTGATTGTCCGATATACTTATATCATTGGCTTTTTTTATATCGGTTTTAAAATCTTTAAACTTAGTTTTATTTGCTTTGACTTTTTCACATTGATAAAATAATAAAAGTAGTGATAAAACAATCAACAAAGCAAATGATAAGTACTTTTTCATATAGTTATTCCCTTTCGCTATTTTTTATATTCCTACATTTTGTTTAATTGTACCATAAATTGCTTTTTTTATAAAGCTTTTATTGAAAAAAAATTAAAAATATTCTATAATTTATGTAATGGAAAGTGATAGAATGAATTTAGAAGTTAATATACCTGAATTTGAAGGCCCTTTGGATTTACTACTTCATTTAATAAAACAGGATGATATTGATATTTTTGATATTAGTATCGATAGGATTACAAAGCAATATTTAAATTATTTAAACATGATGGAAAGATTAAATTTAGATATTGCATCAGAGTATCTAGTTATGGCTTCAGAGCTAATTGAAATGAAGTCTAATAGTTTACTTCCTAGTAAGAATACTTTAGATGATGATAATTTTGAAGAAGATCCAAGGGAACAGTTAATTAATAGATTACTTGAGTATGAGAAGTATAAAAACGTTACAGGTACTTTTCAAGAGTTAGAAGGTATTAGAAAGAGTGTTTACACAAGAGAAAGTGATGAAATTCTTGGATATTGTGTAGATGAAGATATTGATTATGGTGTGGATTTAGATGATCTAATAAATGCTTTTCAAAACTTTTTAGATAAATTAGAACTTGATAAACCTTTAAATACAAAGATAGAAAAAAAAGAGTATTCTGTAGGTAAAAGGTGCAGAGAAATAAAAGATAGATTAAAAGATAATAAGATAATATCTTTTAATGACTTATTTGATATAAAAAGCAAAGAGTATGTAGTAGTTACTTTTTTAGCAATACTTGCTATGGCTAAAAGACAAGAAATAGATATTATTCAAGATAGTAATTTTAATCAAATTATGATTAGTGGTAAGGAGTAGTTATGAAGGCAATACTGGAAGGATTATTATTTATTAGTGGTGATGATGGGCTAACGCTTGATGAAATTAGTAATGTTTTGGAAACTGATAAAGAACAGGTTAAAAGTTTAATTAAGGATTTATATGATGAATATCAGAGTAAAGATAGAGGTATTTCTTTAGAATATTTAGGAAATCATTTTAAATTAACTACAAAAAAAGAACATAAAAAATATTATGAAAAATTAGTTCACAATGATAATGATAAAACATTAAGTAATTCTGCTTTAGAAGTATTGTCGATAATAGCTTATAATGAGCCAATATCAAGAAGCAAAGTTGATGAAATTAGAGGCGTAAATAGCAGTTACGTAATACGTAAGTTACTACTTAATGGTTTGATTGAAGATAAGGGTAGATCTGAAAGTCCAGGTAGACCTATGTTATATGGTGTGACAGCTCGATTTTTAGATTATTTTGGGCTTGGTTCTACAAAGGATTTACCGGAACTTAAGGCTGTACAAATCCAAGATAATGAAATTATTTTTGATACAAAATATAAGGAAGATACTAGTAATCAAGGATAATATATATTATTAAATATAAAAAGATAGTTATTCTATCATAACTATCTTTTAAGCTATCAATTATTGGTGCCTGTATTCGGACTTGAACCGAAACTTTCATCACTGAAAAATAGATTTTGAGTCTATCGCGTCTACCAATTTCGCCATACAGGCAAATACAAGTTAATTATATCACACATTGAGCTAATTTAAAACAAGTTATTTTAATAAATTTTATATTTTTAAAAACTAATATGATTAATTTATGATAATGTCTTAAGTGTTATCGTTTGAAAATGTCCTAATGTATTATATAATATGTCACTTGAGGTGACTTATGAGAAAGGTTGAATTAAGAATGAATGAAAAAAATAAATATGATGTTATCAAAGATTTAGT
>CADBLY010000020.1 GCA_902795725.1 uncultured Erysipelotrichaceae bacterium | reverse complement strand
TTTGACATATTACTCCCTTCTAACTATACAGCTCATTTTTACCCTTCACTTATATTATACGAGAAAACTTTTCTATTTCCTTTTTTTTATGAGATATTTTTTTAAAAAAATTGAGTGTGTTTAAAATAATATAACAGTAATTAAAAAATAGTATGAAAAAAGATGATATGTTATTTATCATCTAATTCTATTTCTTTTATTTCTACTTGATTAATACTATCAAATCTTTTTGTTATTTTATCAGTTGTAGTATGAATATCTTTTACATCTTTACTAACTGTTTCAATACTACGATATAACTTATCCCATCTTTCTTTATATCTTTTAAATTCTGTATCCAATAGTTTTAATTCTTGATGTATTACCTTAGCATATTTATCTCGTTCTAAATTCTTAATAATAACTTGTATTGTTGTTAGTGTACTTATTAAAGTTGTAGGAGATGTAATCCATACTTTTCTTTTATATGCATAATCTAATAAATCATTATGATATGCATTAACTTCAGCAAACAAAGCTTCAGCTGGTAAAAACATAATAGCTTGATCACTAGTAACTCCTGGAATAATATATTTACTACTAATAGCATCTATATGTTTTTTCATATCATTTTTAAAAGCTTTTTCAGCTTGCTTTCTGGTATTTGCATCTATCTTTTTATCTACCATAATTTCATAGTTTTCTAAAGGAAACTTAGAATCAATTCCAATCAAACCTAAAGGCTCTGGTGCGAAAAGTGCACAATCAACTATTGTTCCATTATTAAATGGATATTGCATTTTATATATTTTATCGTTATTAGATCCAAAAATATTAGTAAGAATATGTTCTAAATTTACTTCTCCAAAAATACCTCTTGTCTTTTTATCAGTTAATATTCCCTGCAATGATACTATATCCCCTGATAAAGTATCAATCTTCTTTTGCGCTTCATCTATTTTAGCTAGTCTCGTTAATACTTCTGTAAAAGTTTGATTAGTTCTTCTAAAATTATCATCTAATCTTTCATTTACTTTATCATTAATACCATTTAATTTATTATCTATCTTATCATTCATATCATTAAAATCTTTATTTAAATTATTGTTAAATATATTTAATTCCTTTATTAAATCTAATTCAATATTATTCATCTTATCTACAATATCAACATTATTCTTTCTAACTAATAAAACAATAAGAATAATTAAAATAATAACTAATAAACCTATAATTATATATTCCATTTTATCACCATCTACATTATAGACTATTTAAAGAAAAAAAGCTAGAATATCTAACTTAAATATTTATTTAAAACTTCTAACATTTTATTTCTATTAATAGGCTTAGCTAAATAATCATCAAATCCAGCTTCTTTATATTTTTTATCCACACCCTTAATTGCATCAGCTGTTAATACAACAACTGGTGTATTAAAATGTTCATCTTTTTTCAATTCCTGTAATGTAGTAGTACCATCCATATCAGGCATTTTCTGATCGATAAATATCAAATCATAACAATTATTCTTAATATCGTCTAAACATTCTTTTCCTGATAATAACGTATTAGTTATAATTCCATACTTATTTAAAATTTTTGATGCTACCTTTAAATTTAATTTATCATCATCTACTATCAATACTTTTTTACCTTCAAATGATAATTCATTTGTTTTATAATCAATATCTCCAACTGGTTTATCATTAATAATATCTTGTGTTAATTGAACCATTACAATAGTTCCCACACCTTCTTTACTATCAATTGTCATATAACCATTCATCTTATCTATCATTTTTCTTGATTGAGCAATAGCTTTTTCATTATTATTAAAAATATTACTTAACTCATCTTTACTCATACCAATTCCAGTATCTTGTATAGTAATAGATAACTTAGTTTGAGAATTAACTCTTTCACAACTAGCAATTAAAATAACATAACCTTTATCTGTGTACTTTATACTATTATTAATAACATTTAATAGTATTTGTTTTACTTTATTAATATCACCTTTTAAAACACTAGGAATATTTTTACTAACTTTAAAATTAAGTTTAACATCCTTATCACCAATCATATTTAAAGAACTATTATATATATCTTTAAATAAGTTTGAAACACTATATTCGTCATCTATCACATTTTTACCATTTTCTAATCCTTCAATATCTAAAAGTCCATCTATAATATTTAAAATATTATGACTAGCTAAATTAATACTCTCAATATCATCCTTAATATTACTATCTAATTTTTCTTCCATCATCGATGAAGATAAACACATAATAACATTCATTGGATTTCTTATATCATGTGATAATGTTTTTAAAAACTCTGTTTTATATTCATTAGCGCGTTTTAAATCATCTAAAGCATTATTAAGTGTAATATTCTGCTTTCTTAAGTTTTCTACATCTTCAGTTACATTTTTTGTTAATATAGTAGCTTTATTATTAGTAATAAAAACTGTACTCTCAAACCAAATATTATCTTCACTATTAATCTTATAACGGACATTAATAATATCTTTTTGCCTTCTTAGATTATCTAAAGATAGTAATTGACTAACTTCACTTTTATGTTCACTACTAATACTATCTAATAATTTATTTAATTCATCTTGATAATTACTACTCTTTGTCTCATTATAATCTATATGTTTTTTAAAATCAATATAGTTTGATATTCCAGTATCCAAATTAACATCTATCTCTGTATCATAAGTATTTAAAATAATTTCATTCAGTGTTTTTTCACGATCCTTTATCTTACTAGCTTGTGAAATTAACATATGATTATTAGTGTGCTCCTTCGTAGCATCAACAACCGTCACAATATAAAATAAATTTTTCTTATCATATAAAGGAATAATTTTAACTCTAATCCATTTTGTATTTGGTCGATACTCCACAATAGGTGATAAATATTCTGATTTTTTATCCCACTTTCTTAAATCAGTATCAATAATTGATAAATTAAGAATCTCTTTAATTTTATTTATCTGATATTCTTCTGTCTCCTGATCGCTATTATTTAAAACAACTCCAACATTATTAGTCATATATAATACTTTATTAAAAGTACTATCAAAAACAATATAAATAGTATCACTACTTTTAATTAAAGATGTAAATAATTTGTCCTGATACTTATTATTATCTATTTTTGAATAATTAGACAAACTATTAACTATATAATTAATAATAACAAGTAAACATATCACAAAAACAAATCCAGCCCATTCATATCTTAATAAGCCAATATTAAATCTGTCTATTTTAAAAACATGATAACTTAAATATAAAATAAGTAGTAACATTAATCCTACTATTAATATTAACCTTTCCTTAAAATCTTTTTTCACATCTATCATCCCCTACCATTAATAAAAGTATAACACAAAATAAAGAAAAAGAGAAGAGATTATTCATCTTCTCCTCTTGCAAGTAAATCTTTGATATCAGCTTCTGATAAAGCAGATAAAGTATCACTACTATTTTTACCTTCAATTAGATTTTCACTTAATACTTTCTTTTTATTTTGAAGTTCTATAATACGTTCTTCAATAGTACCTTTTGTTACTAATTTAACAACAGTTACTTTATTCTTTTGACCAATACGATGAGCTCTATCTGTTGCTTGATTTTCTACCTGTGGATTCCACCAAATATCTAAATGTATGACGACATCCGCACTTGTTAAATTAAGTCCTGTACCACCAGATTTTAAAGTTATTAAGAAACAATTAGTATCATCACTATTAAACTTATCTACAAGTTCTGTTCTAACTTTACCTTTTACACTACCATCAATCATATAACTAGTAATATTTTCTTTATCAAATATATCTTTAACACGATCAACAACCATTTTAAAACTACTAAATATTAATATCTTATGACCATCAGCTACATAATCTTTTACTATTTCTAATAGTTTTTCAAATTTAATTGATTCTCCCTTGTAATTACTATAAAGAATTTTCGGTTCAATACATATCTGCCTTAATTTCATCAAAAGTTGTAATATTTTAAAACGAGCTTTTTTAAATCCTTCCGTAGCAATAAGTTCATCAATTTCTTCTTTACTTTCTTTCAAAACTTTTAAATACAATGCCTTCTGTACATCCGGCAAATCTAAATAAACAGTATTTTCTATTTTATCTGGTAAATCTTTTGTAACATTTTTTTTCTTTCTTCTTAAAATAAATGGCTTTATCTGATAATTAAGATTATCTAGTTTTTTTATTGATTCGTCATCAACATCTTTTATACCATAGATGCTATTAAATTTTGTTATACTATTTAAATAACCTGGCATAATAAAATCAAAGATACTCCATAACTCTGTTACACTATTTTCTAAAGGTGTCCCTGTTAAAGCCATTTTGGTACGAGCTTTAATTTTTTTTATTTCTTTCGTCATCCCAGCTTGATAATTCTTTATGGCTTGGGCCTCATCAATGACACATAATTCAAAATCAATATTTTCATATTCATCATTATCATTACGTACTAAACCATATGAGGTAATAAAAACATTATAATTATCCCTAGCTTCAAATATTTCTTTTCGTTTAACTTTATTATCAGCTACCGTCACATATTTTAATTCGCTACCAAATTTATCAAATTCTTTTTTCCAATTATATACTAAAGATGTTGGACATACAATTAATATTTTAGCATCCTTTTTTTCTTTTAAAATCATTTTTATAAACATAATAGTTTGAATACTTTTACCTAAACCCATTTCATCAGCTAATATTCCACCTAAATCACATTTATATAATGTATATAACCATTTAATACCTTCTTTTTGATAATCTCTTAGTATCTTATTATCTTCTTCATTTAATTTAATATCAACATTTTTATATTTTTTAAAGTTATTAATAAAAGCATCAAAAGAATTATCGGTATCAATATCTTCATATCTATTTTTTCTTAAACTATCAATATAAAAAGCTCGATATTTTGGTATTTCCACACTACCATTTAATAAATCTTTACTATTAATATCTAAATCATTTATTAAATTATTTAAAATATTTAAATCTTCATTATTTTGTAAATCAACAATATTACCATTTTTCAGTTTATAATATTTTTTCTTATTTTTAAGAGATGATAAAACTTTATTTATTTCATCTAAATTTATATTATCCGTATCAAAATTGTATGACATAATACCATTAGTTCCAATAGAAAAATTGGATCTAATATTACTTTTTTTTACAATAGCTATATCATCAATTTTTTTAGACGTAAATATCTTATAATCATTAGCTAAAGTTCGTATTCCTTCATCAAGAAAATATCCAATATCATCCATATCACTTAAAATAAAACTATTGTCACTTATTTCAAAATGATATTGATATAATTTTTCTACCAATTTATTCTCATATTCTTCATCTCGCAATATGGTATCATCACTAGTAAAATAATCTATATTTCTATCTTTATAATCTAGTCCTACACGACATTTTATTTTATTTCGATTTAAATCAAAATATAGAGCAATATCTGGTTTGCATCCTATTACAATATCCTTTACACTATCACCAATATTAATATTGTTTTTTACCTGCTTCAACAAACCATTTTTAAACACTTCTTCACTATCTTTTTTAAAAATGATCTCACTAATATCATTATCTTTTAAACTAGCTATTATTTGACGATAACTAGAAGGTATTATATATAAAATATGATTATAAGCAATATATCTATACTCATCATCTAAGAAATAATATTTATTTAAATCAGTAATATTTAAATGATATATATTATCCTTTAAATCAAGATTCAACGCAGTTGGCATACCCTTAACTATTTTATTAATAATTCCATAATTTTTTAGCATAAAAGTCGTATCTTTTAATTTATCTAAAAGCGCTAAAAACTCTCTTTCACTTAAATCTAAACCACTATTATAATAAGAATAAGCATTAGTACTAGCTCTTAAAAAACTAATTAAATCTTGATCTTCACAATTCAAAAATTGTTTTGATGGATCAAAAGTAAATTGTTTACCAAAATTATATGTAATTCCTCTATCATAAGCATATAAAAAATCATTAAACTTACTACGATTATTAATTACATAAGTTTTATTTAACCCGATATGTAACCTAAAATGATAACTATTATCTATTTCTAATTCAACTTTTAAAGTTAAAGCTTGTTTGATACTACTAGTTTTAGGAGCATCTTGATAAAAAGCTTTTAAAATATTATTACTTACTTCAATCGGGTCTATTGGCTCTTTAAACAATTCATCAGGATATTTTAATATGCAGGCTGCAATGTGTTTGCACCTTCCATATGTTTTATAAGCCTTACATGCACATGAATAATTTATAATACTATTATTATTAACAAAAATTCTTACTGGATAATGCATATAATATCTTTCTGATTCAACACTAAAGGTATGAATATAACTATTATATTCTATTTTTTTATCACCCATATAATCAACATAGTAATCTCTATATCTTTTACCTTTTTGAAAACAATCACTACCAAGCAAATTAACAACATGCCTATTTAATTCATATTCTTTCATAAAGCTCACATCCAAACATAAGTATTCTACCACATAGCAACAAATTATACAACAAAACGATTAAAGCTAGTAGAAATTATATCTACTAGCTTTAATTATCTCATCATATCTTCCTGCTTTTTATACCCAAATATTAATAATAAACCACTAATAATAGCTGCACATACATTAACTAAATAATTAAAATAACTAAATATATGATGTATCACACTATAATAGCCATCCATTACCACAAACAAAATAGTTGATATTATTAATATTACAATAGAAAACAACAATTGATTTAAATCTACCTTAAATAAACCTACTATTCCAGATATAGATCCCACCATCATCATTATTCCTATAGCTATCATAGTTACCATATAACTTATTAAATTAATCTTTATTGACTCAGCTTGCGTTATATTAATAATAATTGTATTCCCAACTAAAAGCATAAATAAACTTAAAAACAAATAAAATACCATCAATACCACTAAAATTGTACTTCTCATATTATCTTTTTTATAATTCCTTTTTATTCCCTTTAACATAAATCCTCCTATAAATTCTTTTTAACATAATTATAACTATCTAAGCACATCTCCTCAATGCCTTTTTTAGCTTCAAAACCAAGAATTTCTTTAGCCTTTCTACTATCTGCATAACACGCATCAATATCTCCTGGCCTTCTTTCAACGATTTTTTTATTAACATTAACATTATTTACTTTTTCAAATGTTTTAACCATCTCTAAAACACTATATCCTTTACCTGTACCTAAATTATATTCATCCACACCCTTATTCTTTAAAACATATTCAATAGCCTTAATATGTCCTAAACTCAAATCTACTACATGAATATAATCTCTCACACCAGTACCATCTTTTGTATCATAATCATCACCAAAGATACTTAAACATTCTAATTCCTTATTAGCCACCTTCACAATATATGGCATTAAATTATTAGGTATCCCATTAGGATCTTCCCCTATTAATCCTGATTTATGAGCCCCAACTGGATTAAAATATCTTAATATAGCAATACTCCAATCATTATTAGATACATATAAATCTCTTAAGATATCTTCAATCATTAATTTAGTTGTTCCATATGGATTAGTAGTTGATAGTTTAAAATCTTCTTTAATAGGTAAAGATTCTGGTTTTCCATAAACTGTCGCACTAGATGAGAAAACAATTCTTCTGCACTCATACTTTTCCATAACTTCTAATAAATTTATAGTTGAAAATAAATTATTATGATAATACATCAATGGTTTAGCAACTGATTCTCCTACCGCTTTATATCCCGCAAAATGAATTACCGCATCTATTTTGTTATTTTTAAATATATCTTCTACTATATCTTTATTACAAACATCACCTATAACTAATTCAAATTCTTTATTAGTTATCTTTTCAATATTATCTTTCACACTTTCTTTAGAATTAGATAAATTATCTATTACTATTACTTCATAATTATCATTTAAAAGTTCTACTACTGTATGGCTTCCTATATATCCTAAGCCACCTGTTACTAATATTTTCATGAATCACCTCATACAATTTTTCTTTACCGCATCACTTGATAATCGAAACTGCATTTTTTTAATTTTAACTTCATAATAATCACAGTTATTGGAAAATTTCTCTCCATCAATCGTCCATGGATTTTTTAATTTATTATTAAAATGTATTTTGATATTATTAGTTCTAAAAAAATCAAAACCTTTAGCTTTAGTAACATCATTTAATCCAATATCCACTAAACTTTTTAAAAACTTATCCTTTTTATGAGTTTTACAAAGTAATACCTCAAAATAATCATCGTCTAATTTAACGTCTTTATAAAAGTTTTTAACACCTGCTATCCTATTAGCATTAGATATAATACCTAAAGTATATTTACCATTATATACTTTACCATCAATCTCATAATCAATATCATATCTTTCTATTGGTCTAAAAAAATCAATAAACCCAGCTCCTAAATAAGCTAAATAACCAAACTTCGATTTTTGTTTTCTTGGTGTATCATAAGATATGTTCATAAATTTACCAAATCCAGCAACATAAACAAATGGTTGATTATTTATCAAACATAAATCAATCTCTTTATTCTCACCACTTAAAATAAGTTCAATATTTTTTAAAATATCACTACCTAACCCAAATAAATCTCTCAAATCATTAGCAGTACCTACCGGAATATGTGATATTGGTATCCGATTAGAACGGTGCAAATTACCAGTTACTATTTCATTAAAAGTACCATCGCCACCAACAGATATAATTAAATCAACTGATTTAATATTACTTAATATCTCTTCAGCATGACCTTTATATTTTGTATTTACTATTTGACAATCATAACCATACTTTAAAAATATTTCTTTACTTTTTTTAAGTATTTCAATAACATTTTTTCTTTTACCACTATTAGGATTATGAATTACAACAGCCTGTTTCACGTAATCATCTCATTTCTTAGTTTATTATACTATATTTTCATTAAAATAAACACCCTTAAAGAAAAAAATAAAGAAGTAGCCCCCTACTTCTCTAGATTATCTAAAAAGTCATCTATAGTCATGATACGTTCATCCACACTATCTAGATTAACTTCTTCTTTTTTTACAACAACTTGTTCTTCAACTTTAAAATCTGTTAATTCCGTTTCAATAAATGTATCTAAAATATTTTGTTTGGTTATACTTGAGCCAGTTGAATACCTATCAACAATAGGTAAATCAGTAACTTTAATATATTCGATTTTCTCCTTGCTTTTTAAACCAATATTATGTTTAGTTGAAACAATAAAACTATTAATAATATAATATGGATTAGTTTTAACATCGCGAATAACTAAGACACCTTTTCTCGCACGCGAAGTTTTTTCAAATTCTGTAAGTTTAACTCTTTTACCTGTTCCTTTACTTGTAATTAATGATAAATAATCTTCGCCATTAATAATATTACCACTAACCACACTATCATTTACTAATTTAATTGATTTAACCCCACTACCTTTTAAACCAATAACTGGTATTTCATCTAAATTATAACGTAAACCATAACCTAAATGTGTTGTTATAAAGACTTCACTACCTACTTTAGAAGTAACAGATACAATCTCATCATTACCCTTTAATTTCATACAATTTACTGGTTTATTATATCGAGTAACCTTAAAATCAATCAACTTAGTTCTTTTAACCATACCATCACGACTAAAGATAGTGATATAGATATCCTTATCAAAGTTAGTTACCGGAATACAAGATAAGCAATTATCTTCCGAACTTACTTTAATAATATTACTAATATGTTTACCTAAATCTTTCCATTTTAAATCAGGAAGCTCATATACAGGAACATATAGATAATTACCTTTATTAGTAAAAATTAATAAGGTATCCATAGTATTCATATTATAAATACCAATAGGATAATCTCCATCTTTTAATACTAGTGATTGATCAGTTGCCTTATAACTTCTTAAAGATGTTCTTTTAACATATCCATCCTTAGTAACCATAACCACACACTCTTCTTTTGGTATCATAGCTGTTGTATCAATTTTAATCTCTTCTATTTCATCTTGAATTACCGTTTTACGAGTTGTAGCATAATTTTTCTTAATTAACCTTAATTCTTCTTTCATAACTAATTTAAGTTTTTCTTCACTAGCTAAAATAGCTTCTAAACCTCTAATTATTTTTTCTAAATTAGCTTTTTCGGTTTCTAATTCAACAATATCCGTATTTGTTAGACGATATAATTGTAAAGTTACAATTGCATCAGCCTGTTTTTCTGTAAACTCAAATTCAGTTTGTAAATTTTTAATAGCATCAGCCTTATTTTTAGATGCTCTAATTACTCTTATTACTTCATCTAAAATACTAATAGCTTTAATTAAACCTTCTACAATATGCATCCTAGCTTTAGCATGTGCTAAATCAAAATTAGTACGAGCAGTAATTACTTCTTTTTGATGAGCAATATAAGCATCAAGGATCGGAATAATACCAAGTGTCATTGGACGTTGATTTACAATAGCCACCATATTATAGCTATAAGATATTTGTAAATCAGTGTTCTTAAGTAAATAATTAATTACTAATTCACTATTCGCACCAGCTTTTAAATCGATAACAATACGGCATGGATCTTCTCTATCCGATTCATCTCTAACTTCAGCTATACCTTCGATTTTTTTATCAATTCTTATTTCATCAATTTTACGAACAAGTAAAGCTTTATTAACTTCAAAAGGTATCTCTTCAACTATAATCTGTTCTTTATTCTTATTTTTAACAACATCATATTTTGATTTAATAACAACTTTCCCACGACCAGTAGTAAAAGCATCAACAATACCTTTTTTCCCACAAGCAATCGCTCCTGTTGGAAAATCAGGGCCCTTAATAATATCTAGAATCGTATCTAAACGACAATTAGGACTATCAATACGTTTAATAGTTGCATCAATTACTTCACCTAAATTATGTGGTGGAATATTTGTTGCATATCCCGCACTTATTCCCGTTGATCCATTAACAAGTAAATTAGGAAACTTAGCTGGTAATACGGTTGGTTCCAATGCTGTATCATCATAAGTAGGTGCCCATTTAATAGTATCTTTATCGATATCTTTAAGCATCTCATTACTAATTTTAGCTAACCTTGCTTCTGTATAACGCATAGCAGCTGGACTATCACCATCCATAGATCCATTATTACCATGCATATCAATGTAAGTAGCATTTTGTTTCCACCACTGACTCATTCTAACCATAGCTTCATAAATAGAAGAATCTCCATGTGGATGGTATTGCCCCATAACATTACCTACTGTTTTAGCTGACTTTTTATATGGCTTATCAAATGTATTTCTATCTCTATACATTGCATATAAAATACGTCTTTGAACCGGTTTTAAACCATCTCTAACATCTGGCAAAGCACGATCTTGTATAATCGTTTTAGCATATCTACCAAATCTCTCTCCCATTATTTCTTCTAACGAATAATCATATATTCTTTTTATTACATCTTGCATATAACCACCCTTATACATTTGATTTATCTAATTCTCTGACTTCAATATTCATAATTTCTAGATAATCTTTTTCAGCTTTTGTCAAATGGCTTCGCATATATTTATCATATTCTGCGTGAGCTTTTTTTAATGCTTGTTTATGTGATATAGTCCCTTTAGAATTTAAAACATCATTATGAGTCATAGTTAGAAAACTATCTAACTCTCTCACCCAATCTTCCATTGTCATAGCTTTTCTTCTTAATGCATTAATTTCAGCAACATCTAAATACGCTGAGACTAACCTATTTAATATTTCTAATTCTTCCAAAGACAAATAATTTTTAGCAATTTCTATTTCTGATTTTGTAGGTATATCTCCTTTAAAATTAGTTAAACCAATATTTTCTTTGTTTGAATCAACCCTATTCCATACAATTTCAGCAGCAGTATTTTTTGAAATTGCATAGTGCATTTTATTCTGCACAGTTTTAAAAAAATCAATTGTAATTTTTTCTTTTGGATTATAATCAATACTAGTTGAATAAATATCAAGTATTTTTCTCCAAAAAACTTTTTCACTCGATCTTATATCTCTAATTTTTTCTAACAGTTCTTCAAAATATGGATTATCGCCATTGTTTTTAAATCGTTCTACATTCAAATTATAACCTTTAACTAAATAATCTTTTAAAATTTTATTTGCCCATATTCTAAATTGTGTACCACGATTAGATTTAACTCGATAACCAATGGCAATTATCATATCAAGATTATAATAATTTGTAGGTTTCATAGAAAATTCGGAATTTCCGAATTTTCTCATTGTATTTGTCTCTGACAATTCTTTTTCAGAATAAATATTTTTTATATGTTCATTAATTGTTGATCTTGCTTTATTAAACAATTTACTTATTTGTTCCTGATTTAACCATATATTTTCATCATGTAACATAACTTCAACTTTAATAGTATTATCTTTTTCATAAATCAAAAAATTGTTGTTTTTCAAAAAATCTCTATCCGTTTTTATTACATTTTGCATATAACCACCCTTGTTTTACATATATTTTTAAACTGTTTTCTCACATACAAACTTATAAACATTATTCATTACAAGTTTTTAAAAAACTCATTCATTATTTTTTGATTATCTAAATCATAATCATACATTATTTCAGGATGCCACTGTAATCCTACTACAAACTTTTTATTAGGCATTTCTACACCTTCAATATATCCTTCATTGCTTCTCGCAATTACTTTTAATTTACTCACTTTATCAACATAAAAATTATGATAACTATTAACTCTTAAACTATCTTTACCAATAATACCATATAATTTACTATTCTTATCAATAGATACACTATGAACATAATCTGTATTTTTTTTATAATGACTATCATCATTAATCTTTATTGGTCTACATCCACTATCCATAGTAACCATTAACTGCATACCCATACATATAGCAAGGAGTGGCATATCTTTTTCTAAAGCATAATTATAAATTACTTCATCATACTTATACCACCTATCCCCACCAGGAATAATAATACCATCACATTCATCAATTATACTTTCTAAATACTTAATTTCTGTTTCAGTAAGTAACCCTATCTCACTACCACTATACTCATAGTAATCAACTATTTGTGGGGGAATAATCATAATAGGTATACAATTATTCATAAAACAAATACGACGGATGTTATCAAACATATAAATAGCTGATCTATCCCATATTTTAAAAGTTCTAGCTACAATTCCTACTCTTTTCATAATTAGCCTATAACATAATCATCTTCTAGAGAGAACTCAACATTTTCTTCAATCCACTCTTTACGTGGCTCTACTTTATCACCCATTAAAATACTAACTCTTTTTTCCGCTAAAGCAACATCATTAATATTAACCTTAACTAAACTACGTTTATCAGGATCCATAGTTGTTTCCCATAACTGATCAGCATTCATTTCTCCTAAACCTTTATATCTTTGTGTTTCTAACTTTACTTTACTACTCTTAAGTATCTCATTACGTTCTTCATCAGTCCAAGCATAAACAGTAGTATTCTTATTAAACAATTTATATAAAGGCGGCATAGCTATATATAACTTACCAGCTTCAATTAATGGCTTCATATAACGATAAAAGAAAGTAATCAAAAGAATCTGAATATGCGCACCATCATCATCTGCATCAGTCATGATAATTACTTTATCATAATTAGAATCTTCAACCGTAAAATCACTACCTACACCCGCACCTACCGTATGAATAATAGTATTAATTTCTTCATTTTTGAATATTTCTTCTAACTTTGTACGTTCACAATTTAAAACCTTACCACGTAAAGGAAGTATTGCTTGAAACTTCCTATCTCTTCCTTGTTTAGCTGAACCACCAGCTGAATCACCTTCCACTAAGAATAATTCATTCTTCTTTGGGTTCTTAGTTTGAGCAGGAGTTAATTTACCAGATAAAGCATTTTCTTTCTTGCTACTACTTTTACCATTACGAGCAGCATCACGAGCCTTTCTAGCAGCTTCACGAACCATCTTACTCTTAACCATTTTTTCAACAATCTTTGTAGCAATCTCTTTATTCTCTTCCAAAAAGAATTGAAGCTTTTCACTAACCACACTCTCAACCACATTACGAGCTTGTGGAGTACCTAACTTCGATTTAGTCTGCCCTTCAAACTGTAATAAAGCTTCTGGTATTTTTAAACTTAAAACAGCCGTTAAACCTTCACGAGTATCAGGTCCTTCTAGATTCTTATCCTTTGCCTTTAAATATCCATTGCTACGAGCATAGTCATTAAAAACTTTTGTAATAGCTGTTTTAAGTCCAACTTCATGCGTTCCACCATCACCCGTCTTAACATTATTAACAAATGAAATAATATTCTCAGAATAACTATCCGTATATTGAAAAGCTAATCTAACATCAATCTTATCTTTAGCCCCATCAAATACAACAACCTTATGAAGTTCCTTCTTATCATCATTCATATATTCAACAAAACTCTTTAAACCATCTTCATAATAAAAAGTCTCATGACGATCTCCAATACAATCATTAATCTCAATAGTTAAACCCTCTAACAAAAATGCACTTTCTTGCATTCTTTCAACAATCGTCGTATAAGAAAAATTAGTTGTTGAAAAAATAGTATCATCCGGCATAAAAGTAACCTTAGTACCCGTCTTAGAAGTTTTCGCACCACGAGTTAACTTTTGATCGAGTTTTCCACCATCCTTAAAAGAAATAAAATACTCATATCCATCCCTTTTAATAGTAACTTTCATCCATTTAGATAAAGCATTAACTACAGATGCACCAACGCCGTGTAAACCACCTGATACCGTATAACCACTATTCTCAAATTTACCACCAGCATGTAAAACCGTATAAATAACCTCAGGCGTACTCATCCCACTAGAATGTTTCCCAACCGGAACCCCACGTCCTTCATCCTCAACCGTAATACTCTTATCTTCATTAATCGTAATTCTAATACGTTTACCAAAACCATTAATAACTTCATCTATACCATTATCAACAATTTCCCATACTAAATGATGAAGACCACGCTTATCAGTAGACCCAATATACATACCAGGTCTTTTACGAACTGCTTCTAATCCTTCCAGTATCTTAATTGAACTTTCATCATATTTTACCATAAAACCACCATATTCATTATAACAGTTTATTTAAACCAAGTCAAAGTTTTTCGATGACTCGCCTGCCCTTACGGGCAGACTCACACAAAAGGAAAGCTCTCGCTTTCCTTTAACGGTCCGACTTCGCGGCCCTATTACTGCTACCTATTGCTTACGCAATAGACAGCTACAAC
>CADBLY010000019.1 GCA_902795725.1 uncultured Erysipelotrichaceae bacterium | reverse complement strand
CCAAGTTAAAGCAAATACTTCACCAGTTCTCATACCTGTATAACAAGCAGTAAGAAATGCAGTTATAAATACTTTATTATTTTTTAATAATCTATATTCCTTACTGTTATATCCATATTGCTTTTGCAATCTTATTCTTACTTTATCTAGCGCATCCATCACATATCTGGTATAATGGAATCGGTCAACCACATATTTAGCTTTTGGAAACATTATCTGGGTGACCAATAAGTATGGCTCGTACATATCTGATACGACATACTCTACAGAATGCCTATTTTCACAGTACGTAAAGTATTGTATTAGGTATTTTTTTTCTACTTGGTAATACATCTAATGCTTTTCTATGTATTAGATCATTAACTATAAATGAATATTTACCATAATCTGTATCTGCTTTAAATTCATCAAATGAGATTACTCTTGGTAATAATCTTAATTGTTCTGGATATTCACTCATGGCATTTTTCAATATATTTCTGACTATTCCTGATGACACGTCATTTACATTTGCAATATATTTAATCGATAAATTATAATTTAATAAATCCTTTAATATTTTTTGTTCAAGCTTATTTGATATAGTTTTTCCTTTTTGATTTAAATCTAATTTTTCAGTAAATTTTTTATTACAAACATGACATATAAACCTCTTTTTAATAATACTTATTTTAGAATCTTGTTCAAAAATTTTTAAATATTTTAACTCAATTGGTTTTAGCTTATCATGTATACTTCTTGTATAATTATCACAACTAGGACACTTAGCCTTTTTATTCTTGCTTTCAACATATATGATTTTTTTCAGCCTTTTCTTTTCGTCTCTTTCTTCGATTTTTATGATTTTATATTGGTCTCCCAACTTAAGTAAATTTTCAACCTCTTTCAACTCTTCCACCTCCTCCTAGCATTATAATATTGCACATTTATTATACATCAAAAAAAGAGATAACTTTTATATTGTTATCTCCCCACTAGATTGTCAAGCTTTATTATAAAAACTCCCCACTAGATTTTCTTGTACTCTATCTTCTACTCCCCAGTAGATTATCTAGAGTCCTTATTTTATGCGGGTTTGCGAGTTTATTTACCACAACACTGCTTATATTTCTTGCCACTTCCACAAGGCTTTTGGTATTGTGGATTTTAGCAGCTTTTGGGAGCACTTGGCTCGTTAATTCGGCGTTTGGTTGCACTTGGGAGCACTCCGTAGCACTCGGCAAACCTAGCAGAACGTATCTAAAAACGTATCTAAAAAAATAGATATTTTAATTTTTTACAATTTTATAATATATTTATGCTGATACAATACAATGGTAGTTTAATTTATACCCTATCTGATCTAAATAATAATCAATTATACAAAAAGTCCACATAGCCTCATCTATTGTTAATATATCTTTCAAATATACTTTTTTATATTTATATATTTTAGGAATTTTAATATTTATTTCTATTTCTTTTTCCCATTTATCATGACGCTTCATATATATTGCATATTTAAGTTCTTTACCTTCGTTTTTATTAAAAAATCTTTTAATTTGGTTACCTTTTGACTTATTCCAATCTAATAAATTTTCATTGATGTAAATATCATCCCAATTTTCAAAAAATGGAAAATGAATTAACAGATTTCTAAGCATTTTAAATACTTGATATTTTTCTTTATTATTCTTTCCATTTTCAATTGATTTGTTTGCTAAATTTTCAAACTTTTTCTCAGTATTTGGCCCTGATAATAATTCATTTATCAAAAGAGCCATTTTTTGTATATAATCAACTTTTTGTGATTCACTACAATAATACAATTCAGGAAATCCAATTTCATTTACATATTTTCTAATTCTATTAGCAATCATATTTTCTACTTCTTTTTGTATTTTTGTCATTCTTTATCATCACTTTTCTTATATTTCCATATATATCCTCCAGAAGTTTTTGCCCTACCTTTTAATGCTTGGCATATCGCACTTCTGGAAATTCCAGTTTCTTTTTCTGCCTCAGCTGTACTTCCATATGTTGCAATAAATCTATTATCTTTTGTGTATTGATTTATTGGAATTTTAAGAATCTCTCCTTTTTTCTTATTTGCACAAATTGGACAGCCACTCCCCTTTATTCTAGCTCCTAATGTGGTTTGCCATTGATAACCACAATTTTTGCATTTAAAATATACTTTTTTGCTTGTGCCTGGAGCTAAATTATAAGGATTCAACTTGTTCTTTTCAAAATCCCATTCTTCAAATATTTCGGGATATAATGTTTCTAAATCGTTTATACCAACAACTATTCTTTTATTAGCGCAAATTGGGCATCCTCGATCTAAATCGTTTCTATTACTAATCTTTGATTGGTATGAATGTCCTTTACTACATATCCACCATGCTGTTTTGCCAGAATGGGCTGTAACATTTGAAGGAATTATTATATTTTTTTTATAATCCCATTCTTTGAGTAATTCTGGATTTACTGTTGCCAAGTCATTATATCCAGATAATAACTTATGCCCTGAACAATATGGACAACCTCTGCCGTTGGCTCTGTTTGCAATGCTCGCCCTCCAACTGCCATCGCATGTAGAACATTTCCACCATACTGTCCTATGTGTTTTTCCAGAATAGTTTGATGGCTTTAGACCCATATTTTTTTCAAAGTCCCACTCCTCGAGAACCGTAGCAGGTAAATTTATAGCAGAATTATCTAAATACCATAAATCTATTTTCGCATAAATTTTTAATTCATCTCTTTTAATATTTATATCAATTTTCTTATTATATATTTTCGTGATAAGTTGTGATATTACTCTATTATATTCTTCTATATTGTTTGAATCATAATATATATCAAAAGAAGAAGAATTTGGAATACTTGGGCATTTATTTTCCCTAATCCTATATAATTTGATTTTATTTTCTGCGCAAATTTTATTTTTCCTTATATCATTTGGTAAGTTTTTACTCGAATGCCATCTTGCCCCATCATATTCTATTCCAATTTTTTTGCTAGGTATGTATATATCTATTTCACTTATATTTTTTTCTGAATTTGAATATCCTTCAATGATTGAATTATCTATTTTTTGAATATAATATGCCAATGCTTTTTCTGGAAATGAAGTGTGTTTTCCACGATTACATATAGGACAGCGATGATTATTTTTCGCCTTTAAATAAACCCGCATCTTATAACTATGCCCATTATTGCACACCCACCAAACTAATTTCTCAGAACCAGCTAAAATTTCTGTTGGTAAAACTTCGTTTTTTGAATAATCCCATTCCTTTAAAATTTCAGGATTTGTAGTTTCTAAATCATTGTAACCTGGCCAAATTTTTTGGTTACTACAATATGGACATCCTCGCTTGTTTCTCCCATTTGGAGAATTCATCCATTCATGATTATTTTTACATTTCCACCAGACTTTTTTATTCGAATTTGCTGTAATCATAGTCGGTTTTAGATCACCATTTTTATCATAATTCCATTCCGATGCTAAAGCTGGGTTAGTATTTGCCAAATCATTATAGCCTGGTAAAACTTTTTGATTACTACAGTACGGACATCCTGAACCACTATTTCTACTTCCAATTGATGCTTGCCAACTATGACCTTTTAAGCATTTCCACCAAACTTTCTTATTTGAACCACCTATAACATCATAAGGAGTTATATTTATATTTTTTTCATAATCCCATTCTTTAGCCAAGTTTTTGTTTGTCGTCATTAAATCATTATAACCCTTTAAAACTTTTTGGTTTGAACAAAATGGACAACTAGCACCTGAGCGATATCTACTTCCTATACCAGCTTGCCAATTATGGCCTTTTGAACACTTCCACCAAACTTTTTTGTCAGATCCTAATGTAAGTTTATCTAAATTGAATTCAGTATTTTTATCATAATCATATTCTTTCATTAATTCTTTACTATCTTTTAAATAATTACTTTCTTCCAAGAATATCACCGCTTTTCTTCTATATAAATTATATCATAAATTATTACTATTAATTTTGGTTATTACTTGTTTTGAGTAATAAATTACAATTTAGATACGTTTTAGATACGTTTCGTATTCAATTTGAAAATTATATTTCAATATACGTTTTGCCCTTATTTTATAAGGGTTTACAAGGTATTTATAACGTATCTAGAACGTATCTAAGACAATGAACACTCCAAAAATTACCCAAAAAGTGTAATCATAGAAAAACCCGCAATCCCTTATTTTATGCGGGTTTGCGAGTTTATTTACCACAACATTGTTTATATTTGCGTCCTGAGCCACATGGGCAAGGTTCGTTCCTACCAATCTTTTGAACACGTTTAGGTTGACTTTTCTTTATTTTTGTTGAGTCTTCGTTAGCTACACCTTTTTCAACTTGTTTTCTTTCAGTATTTTGTCTTACTTCAGCTTTCATTAGATAAGTAGTTGTTTGAGCATCTATTTTCATTAATAGTTGATCAAATAGATTATATCCTTCACTTTTATATTCACGAAGTGGATCATTTTGAGCATATCCTCTTAAGTGAATTCCTTCTTTTAGATGAGACATAGTATTTATATGTTCCATCCAATGAGTATCTATTACTCTTAATGATATGGCTTTTTCAAATTCTCTTCCTATTTCTTCTGGAAGCTTATTTACTTTTTCTTCAAATTCTTCTTTTAATGATTTAAATAAATAATCAGCAAATTCATCAATAGTAAACTCTAATACTTCATCAATCGTGATTTTATTCTTAAGTAAATCATTAATTGCTTCTAAAATTTCATGTTTATCATTTCTATTTAAATTATCACTATTTAGTAAATGAGCATCAATTAAATCATTTACGTAGTTATCAAATGATTCTAATACTTGTTCGTGAATACTTTCTTGATCAAGTATTTCATTTCTTTTTTTATAGATTATTTCTCTTTGTTCATTGATAACATTATCATATTCTAGTAATGTTTTTCTGGTATCGAAGTTATTTCCTTCAACTCTTTTTTGAGCTGATTCAATTGATCTTGATAACATTTTATTTCTTATAGAAACGTCTCCATCAAAACCTACTCTTTGAAGCATTAATTTAGCCCTATCTGTTCCAAATCTTACCATTAGATCATCTTCAAATGATACACAGAATTGACTAAATCCTGGATCCCCTTGACGTCCCGAACGTCCTCTTAACTGATTATCAATTCTTCTGGATTCGTGTCTTTCAGTTCCAATAACGCACAATCCACCTAAATCTTTTACTTCATCAGTTAATTTGATATCGGTACCACGTCCAGCCATGTTGGTTGCAATTGTAACGGATCCTTTTTCACCAGCTTTAGCTATTATCTCTGCTTCACGAGCATGGTTTTTAGCATTTAATACTTCGTGTGGTACTTTTTCTTTTTTTAACATAGAACTTATTAATTCACTGGTTTCTACAGCAACAGTTCCTACTAGGACTGGTTGCCCGGTTGCATGACGTTCTTTTATTTCTTTAACTATAGCTTTATATTTTCCTTCTTTTGTTGCAAATAATAAATCTGCATAGTCTTTTCTAATTACTGGCTTGTTAGTTGGAATAGAGATAACGTACATATTATAGATATCCCTAAATTCTTCTTCTTCTGTTTTAGCGGTACCAGTCATTCCTGATAGTTTTTTATACATTCTAAATAAATTTTGGAAGGTAATAGTTGCTAAAGTTTTTGTTTCTTCATTGATAGTTACGCCTTCTTTTGCTTCTATTGCTTGGTGTAGGCCATCAGAATAGTTTCTTCCTTTCATTAGACGTCCGGTAAAAGAATCAACGATAATGATTTGATCATCTTCAACAACATAATCAACATCTCTTTTCATTGCATAATTAGCTTTTAATGCTTGATTAATGAAATGCACTAGCGTGGTATGATTGATATCATATAGATTATCAATATGGAATGTTTTTTCTGCTTTTTCAATACCAACTTGGTCTAAAGCTACAGCTTTGGTTTTTTCATCATAGATATAACCGTTGTCTTCTTTTAATGTTTTAGCAAATTTATCAGTTTGAATATATAGATTAGCAGATTGCATTGAACCACCAGATATAATTAATGGAGTTCTTGCTTCATCGATTAAAACAGAGTCAACTTCATCAACAATGGCAAAGTTAAATGGTCTTTGAACTCTATCTTCAGCTTTTACAACCATGTTATCTCTTAGATAATCAAAACCTACTTCATTATTCGTTGAATAGGTAATATCACAATTATATACTTCTTGTTTTTCTTTTGGTGATAGTTCTCTACTATTCATACCAACAGTTAGACCTAAAAAGCGATAGATTTCTCCCATCCATTCAGCATCACGACCAGCAAGATATTCATTTACAGTTATAATATGAACTCCTTCTCCTGTTAAGGCATTTAAATAGGCTGGAAGAATGGATGTTAGGGTTTTTCCTTCTCCTGTTTTCATTTCAGCTATATTTCCATAGTGAATAGCTAAACCACCTAATAATTGAACATAATATGGTTTTTCACCCAAAACACGATAAGCAGCTTCTCTAGCTGTTGCAAACGCTTCAACCTTAATGTCTTCTAATGTTTCTCCATTAGCTAATCTTTCTTTAAATACTTCGGTTTTCTTTTTTAAATTTTTATCACTTAGTTTAGAGTATTCACTATCTAATGCATCTATTTCAGTAGCAATACTTTTGAATTTTTCTAATTCTTTAAATTCATGATCAAATATTTTTTTAAATAATTTCATGTTATCTCCTCCATAGTACTATTTTACCATAAATAGGTATAAAAAGACTAGTTATTTGATTAAACTAGTCTTAATTATCAATTATTTTATTTCTAGAATACCATAGTCACTATCTTTTCTTTTATATACAACATTTACTAAATCCGTATTAGCATTTTTAAAAGCAAAGAAGTCATGACCTAGTAGTTCCATTTGAAGAATAGCTTCTTCTTCATTCATTGGTTTGGTGTCAATTACTTTTCTTTTTACAATACTTCTTTCTTCTTCTATATCATTAATATCTGATAATTCAAATTCTATTATCTTTTCTTTATTTATTTTTTTATGTATACGTGTTTTATTTTTTCTTATTTGTCTTTCTAATTTATCTACAACTTTATCAATGGCTGCATATAAATCATTTCCGGCTTCTTCTGCTCTTAAAACAAAATGATGGGTATTAATTGTTACTTCAACAACTTGGTCTCTTCCTCTTAATTTAATTAAAACATGAGCATCTAAATTATCATTTTTTAGATATTTTTCTACTCTCCCTATTTTTTCTTCTATATAATTTTTTATTGCATCGGTTACTTCGATTTTTTTACCACGAATATTTATGTTCATGATATCACCTATCCTTTCAACTACATTATAAAACATTATGATAAAAAAGTAAATAAAAAAAAGACTACTATACAGTAGCAGCTTTTAGTTCTACTACATTTTTTGCTTGTAAGCCTTTATCTGTTCTAACTAGATCAAACTTTACATATTGTCCTTCTATTAAGGTTTTATATCCTTCTGATAGAATAGCTGAATAATGAACGAAGATATCTTCTTGATCATTATATTCAATAAAGCCAAATCCTTTTTCATTGTTAAACCATTTAACTTTGCCAGTATTCATACCCACATCTCCCTTCTAGTAATCTCTTACAACCATATTGTAGCATGCCTTACTTACTATTGAAATACCTATTCAATCGTCAAAGTTCGACATCTATATATGGTCGTACGAAAACATACATAATTATACTACTTGATGACTATTGTGAATATACATATTGCATAAAACGTCGATTTTAGATGATAAAATAACAAAATTATCATTGTTTGTATATTAAAAATTAAGGTTGCACTGTTGAGTGACTATTTGATGCAAAAGCAATTTTAATAATCTATAAATTAAGCTATTCTTATCATGCAGGAGGCAATAATAGTGAAGAAGTTTATTATAGGTAAGTGTATGAATCTTATTAGAAAAGAAAAGGATTATGACGAAGAAAAGTTAGCAGAGATTGAATATGGGCTTGTATCTATATACTTAACTTTTTCAAAATTAATTGTTATTACCATTTTAGCACTTATCCTTGGTATTTTTAAGGAAATGATTGTTTTTCTTCTTATGTATAACATTATCCGAATGCCTTCATTTGGAATACATGCTACTAAAAGTTGGATATGTTTGTTGGTATCTACTATAGGATTTATCGGTATACCGTTGTTATGTATATATGTTAGGATACCTTTGATTATTAAATTAATAGGAGGAATTATATGTGTTGTATTAATGTTCAAAAATAGTCCTGCAGATACAAAAAAAAGACCTATAGTTAATCCAAAGAGAAGATTAGTGTATAAGATTTTATCAGGTGTGATTGCTATTATATATGTTGTATTATCATTAGTTATTAAAGATAGTTTTATATCTAATAGTTTAATTTTAGGTCTTATGCTTCAAAATATTGTTATTTCACCATTAACATATAAGGTATTTAAACAACCTTATAATAATTATAAAGAGTTTTTAAGACTTAATCCAGATTTCTTAAATTAGGTTTTTATGTCGTAAGTTTTATGACATTTAAAATAGGAAGGAGGAATAAAAATGGGTTTATTTGCTAGTATATTAGCTGCTTTAGGTGTGAATACTGCATCTACTGGAAGCCAAGCATGCTTATGGGTTCTTTGGGATGAATCTGAATGTCCAAAAAGTTTAATAAAATAATTATATATTCAATATTAAAAACAAGGGGTATGACTAATTCCTTGTTTTTATATTGTTATTTCAAGTTTTTGAGTAAATGTATCTTTAGTTATAATTCTTTCATTATTTAATCTAGAATTACTATTAATTATTTGTTTTACAAATTGTAGACCATATCCATGTCCATCTCCTTTTGTTGTTTTTAAATCACTGTTTTTAATGAATTTTTTCATAGTATGATTGTGATAATTTGTAATGATTATGTTTAATTTTTTATCTATTATGTGCATATCAATGTTGATATTTTTTTTGCTTATTAATAGACTTTCATCTATAGCATTATCTATAAATACTCCAATAATCTGACATATATCAACTATATCACTATCATTAATATTAGCTAATGTTTTTACTGTGATTTTTTTATCTACATTTAAATTACATTTAATATTATTATCTTTCATTACTAACATTTTACTATATATTAATCCTCTAATTCCACCTTCAGGTAGTTTTAATGTGTCTTGCATAATTTTTTCATTCATAGTATCTTTTTGCTTTAATAATGAGTTAATATATCCTGTTATTTTTTTGTTATTTGTCATTCCTTTAATAGTTAATAGATTATTTCTATTTTCATGATTCATTATGCGATATTCATTAATTATAGATTCTTGGGCGTGTAAACTATCTAAACTAGTATTATATTTACTATTAATAGATATTAGTTTGTTTTTTGTTTTAATTATTCTAATAATAATGATTAAATATATTATACTTACCATAATATTTATTATAATAGATATAATTATGTTATTATGATAATATGTTAGTGCAAATGCTGCAACACTACAACTGGTAATTACTAGAAGATATATGAGAGTTTCATATTCCTTTAAATGATTTGTGTGTTTGCGAATTCTATAAAATATATTATTTAATAATTCCTTTATTTTATCTATGCGTGTAATTATAATAATTAATAATCCAATAAATGTATTAGCTACTAAGCCTCCACTATATTTATCCCATAATATATTAAAATTTGTTTTTGTCATAATAATTATTATTATTCCAAATAGTGCGTCACCTAGTATAAGTAATAGATAATTTATTCCAACTATTATAATACTATCTTTTAATGACTTATTAAGTAAAATTTTGCAACTAATTATAGCTACAATAATCATTGTTGAAGATTTAATAAATGGATTTATATTATAAAAATTTATAATAGAAAATGATGCTAAAGTAATACTCACTAATAAATTCTTAATATTTATTATTTTTGATTCTTTATTACTAATTTTATGCCAAGCATATATCTGCGCATATGATAAAAATAGTGCAGATATAATCCATAAAACAAAATCTAATTTCATAAACCCAACTCCTTCATATATTTATTTGATAATAGATCTGTTGAATCTTTTGTATCAAAACATACGATTCTTTTTTTAGTATCTATATTTGTTACTCTAGACATATTAACAATACATGATTTATGTGTTTGTTTAAATCTATGATCTAATCTCTTACATATGCTTTTTAATGTATCACTTACTTCAAATTCATCGTAATCTGTTTTTACAATTGTTTTTCTATCTACAGTATCTGTTGAAAAATAAAGAATATCGTTTAATTTAACTATATAATTAATTGATCCATATGATAATTTTATTACTTGTTTCTTATGTAGCACATCAAATGATTTTTGTAAGGCTTTACATAATCTTTCTTCACAATTATCAAACTTATTTATAAATGTTAAAGCCATCAGTTCACCTTTAGCAACAGCACCAATTAGTTCTTCATGTCCTGTTAAAAAGATAATGACGCTATCTAAATCTTTCATTCTAATTTCTCTAGCTACATCAATTCCTGATCTAGATGGTGTTTCTATATCAAGAATATATATTTTAAATGGTAATGGTCTAGTTATTATATTCATAAATTTATTATTGTAATCTTCAAATATATGTTTTTGATATTCTATATGATTTTTATTCATATAGTTATCTACCATTTTAGTTATCTTTGTTAAAGTATATTTTTCATCATCACAGATTATTATATTAAACATAACTTCACTTCTTTCGTAAACAACTAGTTTCCTAGTTAATAATATCATAATATCTTTTATATTTCAATAATTTATACTACATTTTATAAATGTAGGCAAAAGAAAAAGATGTTATGCAGCATCTTCCTCTACTAATTCTAATATAACCATTAGAGCATCGTCTCCACGACGTTCTGTTAGTTTTAATATTCTTGTATATCCACCTTTACGATTAGCATATTTAGGAGCTAATTCGTCAAATACTTTTTTAACAATTTCATTATCATTTTGTAGGAAAGCTAAAGCTTTTCTTCTGGATACAAGTGATCCACTTTTACCATAGCTTATCATTTTATCAACAAATTTACGAACTTCTTTAGCTCTTGTTTCTGTTGTTTCAATGCTACCATTTTTAATTACTTCTTTTGTTAAATTAGCAAGCATACTTCTACGATGTTTATTGGTACGTCCTAATTTTCTATAAGCCATTTTTTACCTCCTAACGATTAATCATCTTCACGGAATTTAAGTCCCATGTCTCTAACTTTATCTAATACTTCTTTTAGAGATTTTTTACCTAAATTACGTATCTTCATCATTTCTAATTCTGATTTAGCTGTTAAATCTCCTAAGCTATTAATCCCTGCTCTTTTTAGACAGTTATATGCTCTTACAGAGAAATCTAAATCATCAATTGTTGTTTCTAATTTTTTTACTTTTGTGTCTTCTACTTTAGCATTCATTAAATCTCCAATATTGGCAATCGAATCTAGATTAGTTACAATATTTAAGTGTTCTATCATAATACGAGCAGCTAGAGCCATTGCTTCTTCTGGTTTAATGGATCCTTTAGTATATACTTCCATAATTAGTTTATCATAGTTAGCGTCTTGTCCAACACGAGCACTTTCTACTTCATAACTAACTCTTTCAATTGGTGAATAAATAGCATCAATAGCTATAAAACCAACAGCTTGATCTTCGATAAATTTTTTATTCATATTTGATGGAACATAACCACGACCATTAGCTATGATTAATTCCATATTTAATTTACCACCTTTAGCTAATGTAGCAATTATCTGATCTTTGTTGATAATTTCAACATCACTATCAGTTTCAATATCACCAGCTGTTACTGCACCTTCTTTTGATGCATGTAATTTTAATATTTTTGTTTCTTTTGAACGACTTCTTAATACAACATTTTTTAAATTTAATACAATTGTTGTTACATCTTCGATGATGCCATCAACGGTTTGAAATTCATGCATAACTCCATCCATTTTAAATGCAACAATTGCTGTTCCTGGCATACTTGATAACATTATTCTTCTTAAAGCATTACCTAGTGTTGTACCGAATCCTCTTTCAAGGGGTTCTAAGTCAAATTTTCCATAGTTTTTACTATTATTATATTCAGTAATTTTGTAAACTGGTTTTTCAAATTTTATCATTTTATCACTCCTTTTTAATTATCCACGTGGACGCTTTGGTGGTCTGCATCCATTGTGTGGTATTGGTGTAACATCAGTTATAGATGTAATTTCTAATCCTGCTGTTTGAAGTGAACGAATAGCTGTTTCTCTTCCTGATCCTAGACCTTTAACATAAACTTCAACTTTTCTCATCCCCATATCATAAGCAGCTTTACCAGTTGCTTCTGCTGACATTCCAGCAGCGAATGGAGTTGATTTTTTACTTCCTTTGAAACCTAGTGTTCCAGCAGAAGCCCAACTTATTGCATTTCCATCTTTATCAGTAATTGTTACAATGGTATTGTTGAATGTTGAATGTATATAGGCTCTTCCTTCTGGGACAGTCTTTTTTACTTTTCTTTTTCTTGCTTTGTAAGCCATAATTAACCTCCTTTTAACAACTATTTTTTCTTATTAGCAACTACTTTTCCTTTACCTTTACGAGTTCTTGCATTTCTATTTGTTCTTTG
>CADBLY010000018.1 GCA_902795725.1 uncultured Erysipelotrichaceae bacterium | reverse complement strand
ATACATCACCTCAAGTGACATATTATATATTAACTTTGAGACATTTTCCAAAGTTATTACTTAAGACATTATCATAAATTAATCATACAGGAGAATTTTTATATGGATAATTATTTGCACATCAATAAAAAATATGATATAATGAATGTGTCAAGGGAACTTGAATATAATAAAAAAAGAGATATACTTAATTTGCTACGTTAAGTGTTTCTCTGTATATGTTGGAGAAAACACCTACTCGAAGTTGAGTTGGTGTTTTCATTTAAGTTAGTTCTTAAGAAGAACCAAGATAGTAAAAAATACTATAGTTACAAAAGCAACTATTAATTCCATGTGAATTAATCCTTTCTATAATATTTATTATCATAGAAATCACCTCTTTTCTAACACAATGTAGAACAGAGTAAAACACCTAACTTAATATAAATATATCTCTTGATATAATTATACACTAATAGTATATATAAATCAATTATAATATGTATTAATTTGAATTGATTTAACTTTTGTTTTTTTAAAAATATTGTATTATGTATGTAGTTAAGGAATACTTCATATAATAAAAAGGAACTCAATAGAAGTATGTTGGGTGTTGCTAAAAGTGGGTACCATCTAACGAGCATTTTAGGTGGAGTTTTGTTATTTAATAATGCTTTAAAGTATAATGACTTATTTATTTGAATATAATAATAAAGAAAGGCTTGACGTACGTAAAAAGTACGTTATAATGTAATTGAGCTGAATATTGTGAGCACAATTAATATTACTAATGCTAGACAAAATTTATATCAATTAGTTTCAGATGTTAATGTAGGATTTAATCCTATTACGATTGTTAACAATAAAGGAGATAATGCTGTTTTAATTTCGGAAGATGAATGGTAAAATATTGAAGAAACATTATATTTATCTAGTATACCGGGATATGTTGATGATATAAAGAAAATAGATAACGAAGAGAAATGGCAAGTAGCAGAGAAATATTAGATAGATGAAGAGTGGTAAAGGATATAAGATATTATTTTCTAAAGTTGCTTTAAAAGATAAGATCAAGCTTAAAAATTCAGGGTTGGATAAAGGATGCAGGAAGATATTAGATAAAATGATGGAAGATCTATTTTGATATCCTCCTTCATATGAAGAATTAGCTGGAGATTTAAAAGGGTATTATTCTAGACGTATTAATCGTCAACACCGTATTATTTATCGTGTTAGTGAAGAAGAAAAAGAAATTTATATTATTAGAATGTGGACTATTTATGAATAAAAATTTGTAATTTCTAAAAAAATATGGTATTATGTATGTGTCAAGGAAACTTGAATATAATAAAAAGGATACGTTTGAATCTGCGAATCAGACGTAATCCCTTAATGGGTACATCTGAAATCAACTATGTTGAAATCAGATGTTTTTGTTTACTTTACAGTTAGTAAAATTACTATTAGAAGTAAAAGTATAATTATAATAAATAACGAAATTTCTCTTTTTGTTATAATTATCACAACCTTTCTATTTTTAAGTATTTATTAGTTACTAGATAATAGAAAGGGAAAACATCTGATATATTTCAAACGTATCCGATTTAATTATAACATATGTTTAATTATACTACAAGTGAAAGTTCATTCTTTTACATATTTTATATTTTATGTTAAAATTATAATGATGTAGGTGATATGAATGGCAATAATAAAAGTAATGGATGAGATACTTGCTAATAAAATAGCAGCGGGAGAAGTAGTTGAAAGGTGTGCATCAGTTGTTAAAGAATTAGTAGAAAATAGTATTGATGCTATGAGTACGGATATTAAAGTTGAGTTAAAAGAATCTGGTGTGAAAGAGATTAAAGTTACAGATAATGGTAAGGGTATGGATAAAGAGGATGCAGTTAATTGTTTTTCTCGCCACGCAACTAGCAAACTTATCGATGAGAATGATTTATTTCATATTCATACACTAGGTTTTAGAGGGGAAGCTTTAGCTAGTATTGCTTCGGTATCAAAAGTTACTTTAACAACTAGTCAAGGTGATATTGGAACCATTGTTAAAATTAATGGTGGGAAAGTTGTTAGTGTATCTAATGGTGATGCGAGACGTGGAACTATTATGTGTGTTCAAGATTTATTTTATAATACACCAGCTCGTTTAAAGTATCTTAAGAGTTTATATACGGAAATGGCTCATATTACGGATTATATTAATAAACTTGCTTTATCCCATAGTGATATTAGATTTACATTAATAAATGATGGTAAGGTCTTATTAAAAACTGATGGTAGTGGTAATTTACTTAAAACGATTAAATGTATATATGGGGTTAATGCTACTAAGAAGATGATTGAGATTAGTGGTAGTAACAATGATTATGAGATAAATGGTTATATTAGTTTACCTGAGATACATCGTTCGAATAAAAATAGTATGATTACCATTGTTAATGGAAGGATAGTAAAAAATAGTTTAGTTAATCGATGTATTAATGATGCCTATCATTCATATAAACCTGATAATTACTATCCGATAGTTGTTTTAAATATTAAAGTTGATACTAGTTTAGTGGATGTTAATATTCATCCTACCAAGATGGATATTAAGTTTAGTAAGATGGAAGAATTAACTAGTTTAATTTCTGATTTAATTAAAGATAAGATAACGAAAAAAACTCTTATACCACATATTGAAGAACGCCCGGTAATAAAAGAACGTAAAGTTTATGAAGAGTTTACTTTAGATTTTGATGCTGTTAATGAACAAGAAGAAGAATATGTAGTTAATACTGATTTAATTGAAGAGTTTAAAGATAATATTGAAGTACATGAAGATGTAAAGGATAAATTACCTCCTTTATATCCAGTTGGACTTGTTCATGGGACATATATTATATGTCAAAATGATACAGGCATGTATATTATTGATCAACACGCTGCTAAAGAAAGAATTAATTATGAAATGTTTCGATATAAACTATCACATCCTAATGGTGATACTATGGATATGTTGATTCCTTTAACAATTGAATTATCTAATAATGAATTTCTTATATTAAAAGAGAATATGGATATATTGAATGAAATGGGATTTAATATTGATGAGTTTGGAGTTAATTCTATTATTATAAAATCACATCCAACGTGGTTAACTAAAGATTTAGAAAATGAAACAATTAAACATATTATTGATTTAGTTATTCATAAAGAGAAGAATTTTAGTTTAGAAAGATTTAATGATCATTTAGCGGCTACACTAGCATGTAAAGCATCAATCAAAGCTAATACTAATATAACTACTTTGGAGATGGAAAACTTAATTAATGATTTAAGAGAATGTGAAAATCCTTTTAATTGTCCACATGGTAGGCCAACTATTATATATTACTCGAAAAGTGATTTAGAAAAGATGTTTAAAAGAAGTGGCTTTTAGATGTCTTTTTCATTGACAAAAATATT
>CADBLY010000017.1 GCA_902795725.1 uncultured Erysipelotrichaceae bacterium | reverse complement strand
TAAAAATAAAGAAATTAGTTTTCTTTCATACTGTTAGTAAATTGGAGATGATATCTTAGATTTTGGGGTCAGTCATATAAAAACCCCATTTCTATTTTGTTCTAGAAATGAGGTTTTTATCAATGATTTAAGTATAAGAAAATGGGAATATCCAAATTGTAATAGTATAAATAATTGATTTTTAATCTAGTAAAAATGTTCTAATCGCATTTACTGCATTTAACTGTTTTGCCTTTAGCAACTAACATTTCATTGCATTTTGGACATTTATTTCCAGTTGGTATATCCCAATATGCTTCTTTACATTTTGGATAATTATTGCATCCATAGAAAACTTTTCCACGTTTAGATTTTTTTTCAATAATCTTTCCATCACATTTAAGACAATCACATATTTCCTTTTGTTCTTTTTGTTCTGATTTTATATATCTACATTTAGGGAAATTGCTGCAAGCTATAAATTTACCATATCTTCCTTTTCGATATACTAAAGGATTACCACATTCAGGACATTTTTCACCTGTTTGTTCAGCTTCTTTTTTTGGCATTTCATCCATAGCTTTTTCAACACTAGGTTCAAATTCATTATAAAATTTTTTAAGTGTTTTAATATAATCTGTTTTTCCTTCTGCAATACTATCTAAATCATTTTCCATATTAGCAGTATATTCTACATTTATAATATGACTAAAATAATCTTGTAATCTATCAGTTATTTCAAAAGCAATATCTGTTGGTACAAATTTTTTTTCTTGAATAGTTGCATAACCACGTTTTTTAATTATATCCATCGTGGTAGCATAGGTACTTGGTCTTCCAATACCTAACTGTTCCATTTCTTTTATCAATTTTGCTTCAGTGTATCGTGCAGGTGGTTTAGTAAAGTGCTGAAGCGGCTCTATTGATTGAGATATTAATACTTTGGATTTATAGGTATCTAATGGTGGTAAAATACTATCTTTTGTATCTTCATAATCACTATATACTTTTAAATATCCATCAAAGGTAATAATTTGCCCATTAGCTTTAAATTGATAATCATTATTATTTAAAATTACTGTTGTATTTAAAGTTTTTGCAGCTTTCATTAATGAAGCTAAAGTACGATAATAAATCATACGATATAACTTATATTCATCACTAGTTAAATAAGGTTTAACTTTTTCTGGAGTTCTATCGATACTTGTTGGCCTAATAGCTTCATGAGCATCTTGAACATTGTCTTTTTTCTTTGATACTTTAATGCTTCCAACATATTCTTTGCCATATTTTGCTTCAATATATTTATACGTATCAGTTACAAATTCATTTGATAATCGAGTTGAATCCGTACGCATATAACTAATAAGTCCAACTGGGCCATCTTCAAGTTCGATTCCTTCATATAGTTTTTGCGCTATTTGCATAGTTTTTCTTGCATTAAAATTTAGTTTATTTGATGCATCTTGTTGTAACGTACTTGTAATATAAGGAAATTTTGAACTCTTTGTTTTTTCTTTTTTTTCTACTGATTCTATTGTAAAGTTGTTACTTAATTCCTTTATTATCTTATTCTTCTCTATTTCATTTTTAACGGTTATTTCTTTGTGTTTATAATTATATAAATCCGCATCAAAATCCGTAAAATGAGCGGTAATTGTCCAATATTCTTCTGGATTAAAGTTATTTATTTCTCTTTCTTTATCAACTATTAATTTTAAAGCAACGCTTTGTACTCTTCCCGCACTACTTCCATCAGTTTTTCTTTGTATTAATTTTGATAATCTAAAACCAATAATACGATCTAATATTCTTCTTGTTTCTTGACTATTGACAAGATTATTGTCAATCTTACGAGTATGATCAAAAGCTTCAGTGACTGCTTTTTTGGTAATTTCGTTAAATACTACTCTATCATAATCTTTATCTTTTAGTTTTAAAACATCTTGTAGATGCCAACTTATGGCTTCTCCTTCACGGTCAGGGTCGGTAGCTAGATAAACGTGTGAGGCATCTTTTGATGCTTTTTGTAATTCCTTAATTACACTACCTTTTCCTTTCATAGTTATATAATCTGGTTTAAAGTCGTTATCAATATCTACACCAAAGCCAAATTTACCATGTGTAGATAAATCACGTACATGTCCTTTACTAGATAAAACTTTATATTCACTACCCAAGTATTTTTCGATAGGTTTTGTTTTACTTGGAGATTCGACAATTACTAATTTTTTTGACATATAGCCTCCATTTCTATTTATAATTTATACACTATATTATTTTTTTTGTCAATAGCTTTTTAAAAAATACCAAGCACTTTCTATGATTAATTTATGATAATGTCTTAAGTAATAACTTTGGAAAATGTCTCAAAGTTAATATATAATATGTCACTTGAGGTGATGTAT
>CADBLY010000016.1 GCA_902795725.1 uncultured Erysipelotrichaceae bacterium | reverse complement strand
TATTATGATGGGTAGTAGATGTGGTGATATCGATTGTAGTATTATTCCTTATATTATGGAATGTACTGGTATGACTGGTAAAGAAGTAGATAACGCTTTAAATAAAAAGAGTGGACTTTTAGGTATCAGCGGTGTAAGTAGTGATTCTAGAGATGTTGAAAATGGTATTAAAGAAGGTAACGAGAGATGTAAGCTTGCCCAAGATATGTATGTTAAGAGAATAGTGGAATATATTGCTAAATACTATGTTTTACTTGGTGGATGTGACGCTATTGTACTTACTGCAGGTGTTGGTGAAAACTCTATTAGTACGAGAAAACAAATTCTTGATAAACTTGAAGTTCTTGGTATTAAGATTGATGAAGAAGCCAATAACATGAGAGGGGAAGAAAAGTTAATTACTACTAGAGATTCTAAAATACCTGTATATGTTATTCCTACTGATGAAGAACTTATGATTGCTAAAGATACTTATGAAATTATGAATCAAGGATAATAATATGTATAAAAAAATATTTGATGAAATAAAAAAATACGATATTATTGTTATTGCAAGACATATTGGAGCGGATCCTGATGCTTTGGGAGCTCAATTTGCTTTAAAAAGTATTATACTTAGTTTATTTCCTGATAAAAAAATATATGCTGTAGGAAATCCGGCTAGTAGATTTAGATTTTTTGGTGTAAATGATAAGATTGATATTGATAATAGTCACAATTTACTTATTGTCCTTGATACGCCTGATTTAAAGAGAATAGATGGAGCAAATCCTAGTGACTTTGAAAAGGTCATTAAGATAGATCATCATCCTATAGTAGATGACTTTGGTGACTTAAAAGTAATTGATACTGATTCTTGTAGTACTTGTCAATTAATACTCGAGTTTGTATTTGATAATAAGATTAAACTTACTAAAGAACAAGCTGAAAAAATTTATCTTGGTATTGTTGGAGATACGGATAGATTCTTACATGATTATACTAGTCCTAAGACATTTGCATTGGTAAATAGATTACTTGAAGAGACAAACATTGATTTTACATCATTATATAAATATTTGTATAAGAGACCTTTATCGGAAATTAGATTTGAGGGATATATATACCAAAATTTGATACTTAATGATAGTGGTGTTGCCTATATTAAACTTACTGATAAAATTATGAAAGAATATGGTGTTGATAGTGCCGCTGCGGGTAATATGATTAATGACTTAAAATTTGTTAATGAAATAATTGTTTGGGTATTCTTTTCTGAAGATGTCAAAAGTGGATTAATACGCGCTAATATTCGTTCAGTTGGCCCATATATTAATGAAATTGCAGCAAAATTTGGCGGTGGTGGTCATATATATGCATCCGGTGTTAAACTTAAAACATGGGATGATGCTGATGCTTTAGTTGATGAACTAGATAAAATTGTTAATAAATATAAGGAAAGTTAAACAAAAAAGTAAACTTTTGTTTGACTTTTTATTATGGCTATGATAAAATAATTAATCGTTAAAGAAATCTTGCTATTTTGGCACCTATGTATGAAGGAGCTGTGATTAAATGAAAGAAATTGAAAAGGAGATAGGAAGCACTAAAAAATTTAATGCTAATTTACTATTTAAATTAATTAATAAATATGGAGAGAAAGAAGTTTTAAAAACTTTTTCTAGTATATTTAAGGATTTTAATAATAAAGAATTATTACTTAATTATAAGCCTTTATTAATATATCTTGATTTAAAGGAGAGTTCTGTTAATACCGATACTTATTTTACTTTAATTGATAAATATGGTGATAATGAGGTTAATGATTATTTTAGACAATATAGAATTGTAAATTTTGAAGATAGTCTAAAATATAGTAAAATTTATTCATATATTGATGACAAAGATGTTATATTTGATATGTCGGATTATGAAAATATAAAAGATACTGATATTACTGATAATATTTATTTAAGTAGTGATCCTATTAAAATGTATTTAAATGAAATAGGACAATATCCTTTATTGGAAAAAGATGAAGAGAAGGAATGTTTTAGAATTATCGATAACTGCAAAAATAATTTTAAAATTGTCACTTGTAATAATGAAGGAATTAGTTTTAAAGATATTAATTTAGTTTTGTTATCGATTAATAATTTAAATTTAGTAAAAAAAATTAAGAAAATATCTAAAATGGTTATTTCTACTGATGAAAAAATTATTAATGAATATTTATCAGTGTGGACTAATTTAAACAGCGGTAAAACCGATAATTTTGTGTTTTTAGATAATGATTTATTTAAAAAGAAATTTAATATGCCAAATGATTATGATAATTTATTACCATCTGGGTATATTGAAAAACAACTAGATTATATTATTGACTATTCTAAAAATAGAGAAAAAATAATTAATGCTAATTTAAGATTAGTAGTATCTATTGCAAAAAGGTATGTAGGTAAAGGTTTAGATTATCTTGATTTAATAAATGAGGGTAATATTGGTCTTATGAAAACAGTATCTAGGTTTGATGTGACAAAAGGATATAGATTTTCTACTTATGCAACTTGGTGGATTGAGCAAGTTATTAAAAGAGCGCTAGCGGATAAATCCAGAACAATTAGAATACCTGTGCATACAGTTGAAAATATGTACAAATTATTAATTACTAAAAGAAATCTTACTTTAGAACTTAATAGGGAACCAAGTGAAATTGAATTAGCAAATGAACTTGATATGCCTTTAGAAAAAGTTAGAGACTTAATTAAATATTCACAAGTTCCTTCTTCTCTAGAAGCCCCTATTGGAGATGATGAAGACTCGGAACTTAAGTACTTTATTGAAGATGAAACTACAAATCCTGAAGAAAATATTATGCAGGCATCACTTCGAGACAATATATATAAAGTATTAGAGGATGTTACTCCTAAGGAGAAACTTGTTATTATTAAAAGATTTGGACTTGATGATGGTATACCAAAAACACTTGAAGAAGTTGGCAAAGAATTTGATGTTACTAGAGAAAGAATTAGACAAATTGAGGGAAAAGCTATTAGAAAACTTAGACATGGATCACGTGCAAAATATTTAATAGATTTTTTAGAAAATAGTTAATTATTATATAATATAAAGTACAAATATTAATTTGTGCTTTATTTGTTATAAAATCAATGATATAATAATGTAGGAGTGTTGATATTATGCTAAAAATAACTAATTTAGACGTTACTATTAATGAAAAAAAGATACTTAATAATTTTAGTTTATTAATTAATGATGGAGAAGTACATGTAATAATGGGTCCTAATGGAACTGGTAAAAGTACTTTATCTAGGGTTATTATGGGTGATAATAACTATAAAATAATAAATGGTGATATAATTTTTGATAATGATAATCTAATTCCATTATCTACTGATGAAAGAGCAAAAAAAGGAATATTTCTTGCAATGCAATATTCCATGGAAATTGAAGGGGTTTCTAATCAAGATTTTTTAAGGACTGCAATGAATGGAATTAATAATAAGAGAATTGGTCTATATGATTTTATGCTTCAATGTGAAAAAGGAGCAAAAGAATTAAATATGAACAGAGAATTAATTCATCGTAGTTTAAATGTTGGCTTCTCTGGTGGAGAAAAGAAGAAAAATGAAGTGCTTCAAATTAAATTATTGAAACCAAAGTTTATTATTTTGGATGAATTAGATTCCGGACTAGATGTTGATAGTCTTAAAATAACTGCAGAAAACATTGCTAATTATAAAAATGAATATCCTAATACTTCAATTCTTATTATTACCCATCATCCTAAAATACTTGAACATATAAAACCAGATTATGTACATGTTATGAACAATGGTACAATAATAAAATCTGGAGACTATTCTTTAGCTTTAGAGATAGAGAAAGATGGATACAATTCTATTAGTAGTGGTAAAAAAGAAGTGTCAGTTGAGGATAAAAATGAATAAAATAAGAGTAGTTAATAATAAGATTATTCCATGTAATTTTGATGGAATAGAAATTAACGATAATAAGATTATATTTAAAAAAAGTGGTAACTATTATATAGATTATATTGACTCTGATAGTGTTAATTTGAATATAAGTGTTTTAGATGGGTTATGTATTAATTTATTTGAATATGTTCATGTTAATAATATATTTATTTCTAATACATACAATATCAGTGATAATGGAATTTTGGTACTTGATAAATTTTGCTATAATAATGAAACTAACGAAGTTATTACAATTAATTTAAATGGAGAAAAGAGTAGTATTAAATATAATTATTCTTCTGTTAGTAAGGGTAATGATAGAACTAAGATAAATATTTATCATTATGGTCATAAGAGTATGTCTAATATAAATAACAGAACTGTTGCTAGAAAAGAAAGTTCTAATTACTTTGATATTAATAGTTATGTTGATAATGGTGTTAAGGATTGTTATTTAAATCAACATACGAAGATAATTACATTAGGTGAATCTGATAATAGAATTAATCCTAATATGTTTATTGGAGAAGAGAGTACAACCGCTATTCATGCTTCAACAATTAGTAATATTGATGAAGATTGTTTGTTTTATTTAATGTCAAGAGGAATTGATTATAATACTTCTGTTAAACTTATTGTTAAAGGATTTATTATTTTTAATATCAATTGTGATGATGAAAAAAAGAGGGAAATACTTAATATTTTAGATTTATTAGGAGGTGAATAATGAATAGAGAAGATTTTAAATTATTAGATAATAATATTGTATATTTTGATAACGGGGCTACTACTTTAAAACCTAAAGTAGTTAGGGATGCTATTAATTTATATTATGATGAATATACTGCGAATGCTCATAGGGGAGATTATAAACTAAGTGCAGTTGTCGATAATCTATATGAAGGAACTAGAGAGAGTGTTAGAAATTTTATTAACGCTAAAGAAAAATCAGAAATAGTTTTTACTAGTGGATCCACTAATGGGATGAACATGATTGTATTTGGATTTTTTAAAGATTATTTAAAAGAGGGAGACGAAGTACTAATTACTCTTAGTGAACATGCTTCTAATATTATTCCTTGGTTTATATTGCAAAAAGAAACAGGTATTAAAATTAAATATATAGATTTAGATGATAATAACGAGGTTAGTGTAGATAATGTT
>CADBLY010000015.1 GCA_902795725.1 uncultured Erysipelotrichaceae bacterium | reverse complement strand
GCTCTGGACTTACCACACTAACTATCTCAATATCTGTAAGCTTAGTAGCATCTTCAATTAATCTTTTAACAAGGCTCCAATTGTTTGGTGGTAAAAATACAGCTTTAAAAACAATATCATTAGTAGCTTTAAAGAATGGTTTTGCTTCTATTTTATTCATTGGTCTCCTTTATAACCACACATCAACCACTTTTACCCTTCTACTTATATTATACGAGAAAACTTTTCTATTTCCTTTTTTTTAAAGATAATTTATTAAAAAAAATAAAAATATACAATTTTTTATAAAAACTGTATATTTTGAATTTACAATTATTATTTCTTTTTTACATATTCAATTTCTTCATAATTGCCATAACTAATTATATCTTGAGTTAGATATCTTCTTTTACTGTGTGATGGTTTAATAACTTTATTTATAGCTTTTTTATGAAGTATTAGTTCTTCGTTGTCATCTTGATATTCATTAAATCTATCAATAGCTGTTTTATAATCTCCAGTATATGTCATTTCATTTTCGATATCATATAAATTTAGAATATTTACGATACGTTGTTTATTCATAGAATCTACTTTATTATCTATAATGTATTCATATATAATAACATATCCATCATTTCTTTTAAAATAGGTATTTGGTCCCCATGAATATCTACCTAAATATACTGGTTGTTTTCGTGTTCCAAAATATATGTCATAAAGATATGAATTATGACGACTATATTTTTCTATTACTATTCTATTACCATCACTAAAGTTTAATTCTGATGTTTTTACTAGTTTCAAACTTATCCCCCCACTTTCTTATAAATTGAAACTAATTTTTTTCCAATTTTTTTTATATCTCTTGATAAGGCTACTTTATATCCTTCTTCTGTTATATTAGGAAGTTTACCTTCTAGTATTTTTTTAATTTTTTCTTCAAATTCATTTATATCCTTTGCTTTGTAGATGTTTTTGCCGTTTTCTAACCATTCGTCAAATACAGGTATGTCTCTAATAAGCGCTGGTATTTTGGAAGCACACGCTTCCATAGCTGGAATACCTTCAGTTTCTTCTAATGTTGGAAAAAGATATAAATCACATCCACTATATGCTTTTTTTATTATACTTGGTTCTACATATCCAGCGAAGATTAAGTTATCTAATTTTGTATTAACTGCTTTTCTAATTTTTAATGGTGATGCTATTAATGGGGAATACCCAAACCATATAAATTTATATTCAGGAAGTCTTTTAGCTAGTTCTACAAAGTCAAGTATTCCTTTTCTTTCAATATAAAGACCAACACCCATAATTACTTTATCTGTATCTTTATAACCATATTGTTTTCTAAATTCTTTTCCTAATTTTTCATCATGTTTAAAGAATTCAGTATCAATACCATTACTAATGTCAGTAATGGGTACATTAAACTTATTATATGATTCTAATAGTTTTTTAGAATATGGTGTGGGTGTTAAAATATGATCACCTAGTCTGTAGCACTTTACTATCCACCATTTAAATAGTGGCGAAATTAAATTAGATAAGACAAAAGAATTTTTAAAATCTTCTTCTGTTGAATGTGCATGATAGATAATTTTTTTACCCATTCTTTTAGCTTTTTTTGCAAAAAAATATGATTTTGGCCCATAAAAATTAATATGTAAGATATCATAGTCATCTTTAGTATTGGTTGTATATTCAACGTTGTTTTCTTTTAATGCTTTCTCTTGATGTTTAATTGCTTTACCTAAACCTGATTTACCAATAGTTTTTAAACCTTCAGTATATAATAAAACTTTCATACATCCTCCACACGACATTATTCTACCACAAAATCAATTAATATACAATATTGACTAAAATGACATCTTCTCCTATTTTTTCTATTTGATTCCACTTTATTTCAATTTCACCATTACTTGTAAATCTAGATATTATAAATTTGCTTTTCTCAACAATTATTCCACTACTCGTACCATCTTTATTAATAACTATATCTATGATATTTCCAATCTTTTTTCCATCATTAATATTTACTATATCTTTATTTTGTAAATCTGATAAACGCATCGAACCACCAATAAATTATATGAATAAATACTATTAATTAATATTATTCTTGATATTATTTAACGCACTTTTTTCTAATCTTGATATTTGGGCTTGGGATATACCAATCTCACTTGCTAATTCCATTTGGGTTTTACCAATGAAATATCTTTGATTAATAATATACTTTTCTTTTTCTTTTAAATTATTAATGGCTATTTTTAACGCTATTTTATCTTCTATATTTTTCATTTCATCTTTTTTATCTTCTAATTGATCTGATAAATATATAGTATCTCCACCATCGTTATAAATTGGTTCAAACATACTAACCGTATCTTTCATAGAATCTAGGGCATTAGCAACTTCAAATTCGGTAATATCTAGTTTTTGGGCTATCATTTTGATAGTTGGTTCTCCATTAATACTATTAGTTAATTCTTCTTTTGCTTGTAATGCTTTGTATGCAGTATCTTTGATACTTCTGGCTACTCGTACGCTGTTGTTATCTCTTAAATATCTTTTTACTTCACCTACTATCATTGGAACTGCATAGGTTGAAAATTTCACACCATGACTTAAATCAAAATTATCAATAGCCTTGATAAGACCTACGCAACCTATTTGAAATAAATCATCCATATTATCAGTACGATTATTATACTTTCTTAATATACTTAATACTAATTTTAAATTACCATTAATTAGGTCTTCTTTAGCATATTTATCCCCCTTTTGGTACTTTCTAAATAATTCAATCATTTCTTCATTACTTAAAACTTTAATATTCGCAGTATTCACGCCACATATTTCTACTTTATGACGTGCCATAATATCTCCTTTCATACCTATATTGATATAAAAGAGAATATTTTATACATAAGACTTGAAAAAGATAATAATATGTTTTATTATGTAGTTGGTGATTTTATGAACGAAGAAAATTTAATCAAATACTATAATAAATTTAACGAAGATAAGCGATTAACGCATCGTCATGGAATAGTTGAATTTACAACAACAATGAAATATATTAATGAATATTTAAAAGATATGACTTATCCCAAAATAATTGATATAGGAGCAGGTACTGGTAAATACAGTATAGAATTAGCAAATATGGGATATGATGTTACTGCTATTGAACTAGTTAAACATAATTTAAGATATATTGAACAAAAATCTAATAAAGTGAAAACATATCAAGGAAATGCAATAGATTTAAGTAGATTTGATGATAATACTTTTGATTTAACACTACTCTTTGGTCCTTTATATCATTTAATAACAAAGAATGAAAAAGTTAAGGCTTTAAATGAAGCTAAACGTATTACTAAACAAGGTGGTATTATAATGGTTGTATATTGTATGAATGACTATGCTATCTTAAAACATGGATTTATTGATAATAATATTGTAAATTCCATAAAAAATAAAAAATTAGATAGTACTTATCACGTATTATCTAATAAGGATGATTTATATAGTTTAATGCGTCTAGAAGATATAAATGAACTAAATGAGTTAGTTAACCTTAAACGTATTAAAATAATCGCTCAGGATGGCCCAACTGACTATATAAGACCTATAATAAATAAAATGAGTGAAGAAGAATTTAACATATATATAGATTATCATTTAAAGACTTGTGAAAGGCAGGATATGATTGGTTCATCAGCACATACATTAGACATATTAAAAGTCCAAGATTAGTTCTCTTGGACTTTTTACATATCAATTCCATATATACAATTATTATTAATGAATTGAGAAATTTCGTTCATATCATTAGTATTATAATAATCATTTAATAATTTATTAAACTCATTAACATATTCTTCTTTAATAATTATAATTCCCTTACCGTTTTCAATCATAATTTTATTAGCCATAATCATACTAGTACGTTTATTACCATCCCAAAATATTTGACTGCGCATTAAGTAAAGCATTAATTTAATGGAACGTTCAGTAATAGATATATTTTCTTTTAATATACTATCTATGTTTTTTACAATATTATCTTTTTTCGGTATATCTAGGATATAATCGGTTCCGAAAATACCAACTTTACCAGTTCTTAATACTCCCCACTCTAAAGATTCATTTCTAGAAACATAACTATTAATTTTACATAAATATTCCAAAGAGTTATTATCATTAATATTAGAAAGAACATAATTCCAAGCATCTCTTAAATTAAGAATACAATTTATCTCATCTAATTTTACATTAGGCACATTTACACCATCCAAGATTGTTTGAGTTTCTGGAAATGTTGTATTTAACCCTTCAATTTTTACACTTGTATATATACTAGTAACTAAAACCTTTTTAGCTAAAAAGATATTTTGTTCTTGTGTCAAATTATATTTATCAGTCATAATATTCACTCCTTTAAAAAAACGGTCTAACACATGTTAAACCGGTATATATTAAATGGCAGGGGTAGCAGGAGTTGAACCCACATCAGCGGTTTTGGAGACCGTTATTCTACCATTGAACTATACCCCTGTAACAATATAATTTTATTACAAATTTATACTTATGTCAATAGAACATTCATAATTTGTTTTGATAACAAAAAAAAGATAGTTTTAGAAACTACCTCTATTTCTTAAGAATGATGGAATCATATCATCATCATCGTCATCTTCTTCATCTACAGCTCTTGTTGCAGGTTCAAATTCTTTTGTATCATCTATATCTCTAACAGATTTGTTTTTATCACTTCTTGTATATGAGTGATATAAAGGTTCTGCTTGTTCTTCAAATCCTGTTGCAATTACTGTAACAATAATTTCATCATTTAAATTTTCATTTATTACAGCTCCGAAAATTGTATTAATATCTGTATTAGCACTTGATCTAATTACTTCGGCTGCTTCTTCAACTTCAAATAAGGTTAAGTTATTACCACCAGTAACATTGATAATTGCATCGGTTGCACCGTTTATACTTGTTTCAAGTAAAGGACTTGATACAGCTTGTCTAGCTGCTTCTGTTGCTCTATTTTCTCCAACACCTATACCTATACCTATAAGTGCTTTACCACGTTTTTCCATTACTGTTTTTACATCGGCAAAGTCAAGGTTAATTAATCCAGCTACAGCGATTAAGTCTGATATTGATTGTACACCTCTTCTTAATACATTATCTACTTCTTTAAATGATTCTAGAAGTGGTGTCGATTTATCTATTATTTCTCTTAATTTATCGTTAGGTATAATAATTAAGGTATCAACATTTTTCTTTAATTCTTCAATACCTACTAATGCTTGATCCATTCTTTTTCTACCTTCGAATGAGAATGGTTTAGTTACAATACCTACAGTTAGGCATCCTAATTCTTGAGCGATAGAAGCTATTACTGGCGCTGCTCCTGTCCCAGTTCCACCACCCATACCACAGGTGATGAATACCATGTCAGCACCTTCTAGATGCTTCTTTATTTCATCTTTACTTTCTAAAGCTGCTTCTCTACCTATTTCTGGTTTGGCTCCTGCTCCTCTTCCACCTGTTAAGTTTTCACCTATTTGTATTTTAGTTGTGGCTTTCGAACAGTTTAATACTTGTAAATCAGTATTAGCAACTATAAATTCTACTCCCTTTACTCCTGATTCTATCATTCGGTTGACAGCGTTTCCACCACCGCCACCGATTCCTACAACTTTTATTTTAGCTATTTGATCCATTTCTAATCCAAACATAATAATCCTCCCTATTCATTAAAGAAATATCCAAAAATTTTACCTAATACTGAATCTGACGAATTTGGCCTTGCATATTCAGCATCATCAATCATTGTATAATTTTTTCCTTTTAATTTTAATTTGCTAATGAAGTAAACGATATTCCCTACACTAGAGGAATATTTGTTGTTTCTTACACCTATCATTTTGATATTACCGATATTCACTTCTTTACCAAAGACGTTACTTGCAATATATTCAAATCCTGCCATATTGCTTGTACCACCTGTTATTATAATATAATCAATTTTATTTCTTGTCAAGCTATTTAAGTCATTTTTAGCTAAATTAAGTATTTCATCTATTCTTGATTCAACTATTTTTGATAATTCCATCTGATTAATTTTAATAGTTTCATTATTTTTATTTACAACTTCTACTGTATCGTTATTATTGGCATGATCTTTAGTAGCTAACGCAAATTTGTGTTTTAACTTGCGAGCAGTAGCCATATCTATTTTGTATATGTATGATATATCTTTATCAATGTTTTTCCCACCTTGATTAACGATAGAACTACGAAGGACTACACCTTTGTTATATACTGATACACTTGTTGTTTCTGCTCCTACATTAATAATGGCAGTAAGTTTATCATCAAATTTATTATTTTTAAAAGAATACAAGTCTCCAATATTATTGAGTGTAATATCAGCTACTTCAATACCAACTTTTTCTAGGATAGTAACTACTGAATAAATATTTTTTTTAGGAACACTTACAGCAATTGATCTAGATGAAAGTTGTTCTGCTTGCATTCCAACAGCATCTTTGACTGTTACACTATTATTTACTTTAAAATCAATTGGTAGAATTGTAACTAATTCTTTGCCATTATTTTTTTTAGATTTTAAAGCTAATTCTAAAGATTTCATAACATCATTTGGTGTGATTACACCTGATACATTTACTTCACCTTTAATAATGGAATAATCTGCTAAATAATTAGGAACAGATACTATAACTCTATTTATTTTCATTCCTAACATATCATTAATATCCTGAAAAGCTTGTTTTAAAGACATACTAGCAAGCTCTACATCAGTAATTAATCCCCTGGTAATACCTTTGCTCTTAAAAGATGATGCAGCGAGCAAATTTAATTTATTTTTATATAATTCACATACAACTATTTTAATACTATCTGATCCAATATCTAAACTAGAATATATATGTCTCATTACATCATCTCCTACTTTTTACATTATACTACAATTTTTTAAAAATGTAAAAGATTTACTCACAATCTTCTCTTTTTACTAAATTATATAGAAAATTATTATTAGTTTCTTGATTTATTAATACTTTTACACTATATTCGTTAATCATGTTATGATTATTTATATTAATTACTTTTTCATTTAAATAACCAGAATCTACTAAATCATTGATATTAATGCAATAAGATGCACTATCTTCTTTTGGATATTCTAAAACGTGTTCACTAACATATAATTTAGCTGCACTGATTATTAGTTCTTCATTTACTTTATCAATATCATTTTTTTTATTACTAAATCTATTTACAACATTTGGTACAACTAACAGTGCGATTGCTGTAATAATTATAACTACTCCTAGTACCTCTATAAGAGTGAAACCTTTTTTATTCATTTTATCCTCCAAATAATTCAAAATATTCTCCACTATCTAGATATAATGTTCCTTTTTTACCTTGAAATGTGGATATTATTTCTACATAATTATTCATTCTTTCTATTTTTCTTAATGTTATATATACATTATTACCATCGCTCATGTATAATAAAAACTTCTGTTTATCGACATCATTAGGATCATATTTAATCTCTGATATTCTTTCCAAGATATCTTTATCTATTTTAGCTAAACAATTAATCAATTTATTAAAAATATCTTCGTTATCAATATCATTAATAAGAATTGGTACATTAAATTTTTCATCAGATGGTGTTTTATCAAATAATATAGTCTGATTTTTATATATTAAAATAGGTCTATTTTCTATTATATTAATATATACTGAACGAAGAAAGTTCTTCTTTCGAATTTTTGCACGTTTAATATACTTGCTTTTTTCTAAACGTTTTTTTATTATAAGTTCATTATTATTTAATGTTCTAGGATAATTGGATAATTTAGCCATATCTATTATTTCTTGATCAGTATAGATGGTATTTCCTGATATATAAACATTTGTAATGTGAAAATTAAAAACATAAAAAACAGTTAAAAAGATAATCACAAAAAGAATCAAAAGCATAAATAGGGCTTTTTTCTTAAATTTTCTTTTTTTAACTGTTTTCATATAATCACCTTACTATCTCTTGTTCTACTTTTAATTCTATATTATATTTTTCTTTTACTTTATCTTGTATTTCTTTAATTAGTTTTACAATATCACTGCCTGTAGCATGCCCTTTATTAATTATAAAATTAGCATGTTTTTCACTTACACACGCATCTCCAACCATTTTTCCCTTATATCCTATTTCTTCAATCAAACGTCCGGCATAATCTCCTTCTGGGTTTCTAAATACTGATCCGGCAGATGGGTATTCTAATGGTTGAGATTCTATTCTTCTTTTTTTTCGATCGTTTATTACATCTAAAATGATATTAGCATCACCATATTTTAAACATAAAGTAGCTTCTAGGCATATAAATCCTGGATATTTTTGTAGCATTGATTGTCGATAATGAAAATCTAAATCATTATTCGTAAGTGTTTCAACTTCTAATTTGGGGCTTAATACTTTTACTGTTGTTGTAATATAGCCCATATCGCTTTTATAGGCCCCAGCATTCATATATATAGCACCACCAACAGTCCCAGGTATACCAGCTGCAAATTCTAATCCAGCAAGCCCTAAACGCGCTGTACGTAAAGCTAATTTAGCAAGTGGATACCCTGCTCCAACTGTTACGTAGTTTCCATCAACATCTAGCTTTTGAAAATTATCTAGTTTTATTAATACACCATTATAATCACCAGTAAATATCAAATTGGATCCATTTCCTAATATCTTGTGTTTTATCTTTTTCTTCTTTAAAAAAGATAATAATTTAATTAAGCCTTCGGTATTGTCTGGTGAAACAACAACTAATGCTTTTCCACCAGCTTTATATGTTGTATATTTTGTTAAATCAGCTTGTGGTTCAACATCTCCAATTTTCAAATTATTTATTTCTTTTATTAAATCCATTATTATCACTCACTAACTTTTTTAGTTCTTTATAGATAAGAGTTGCACTATCATCTATTTTTAACTTATTTAAGTTTCTTTTAATATTATCATATCTTTTTTTATCATTTAATATTTCATCAATAGTTTCCACTAAAATATTATCTTTTAAATCTTTTTCTTCGATAATTAATCCAGCATCTTCTTTTACCAGATCAGATGCATTTTTAAATTGATGATTATTAGGTACATAAGGGCTTGGTATAAAAATTGATGGAATAGAAAGTGCAATTATCTCTGAAATAGTTGATGCACCAGCTCTTGTAATCATTAAGTCTGTTTTTTTCATAATGCGTGGCATATTTTCAATATAGGGTACAATATGTACATTAGATGGATGTTTGACTTTGTTTACTTCATCAAAAATATTTTCTCCTGTTGAAAATAATATTTCATAATCTTTATCTTTGAAATCATTAAAATGATTTTTTATATATTCACTAACTACACTTGCTCCTAATGAACCAAATACTATTAATACTAATTTTTTACTATTTGATAATCCAAACTCACTTTTTAATGCTTCTTTAGTTTTTACGGCATTTTCACTGCACGGATTACCAGTATACACTGTTTTGGTTTTATCAAAAGCATCTATACTATTTTTTAAGGATACAGCTATTCTGTCAGCAAAATTAGCAATAAACTTATTGGATGCTCCTGGAATACTATTTTGCTCATGAATTAGTGTTTTAAAGCCTAATTTATGAGCAGTATATAAAACGGGTGCGGTTACATATCCTCCTACCCCAATAACTATATCAGGATTAAACTCTTTTATTATTTTTTTACATTCAAAATGGCTTTTGATCATGCATCTTATAGTTTTAAAGTTTTTCCATATTTTTTTTCTATTAAAGCCATATACTTCAATACTTTTAAAAGGAATTTTGGCTTTTGGAACAATATCTTTTTCCATACGATTATGAGTTCCTATATATAAAAATTCACTATCTGGTTCCATTTCTTTAATTTTATCAATAATAGCCAATGCTGGATAAATATGTCCGCCGGTACCTCCAGCTGATATAATTACTCTCACTTAACCATCTCCTAAATAATTATTCTATTTAATTATATCATAACTTTAAAGAAATACAACTAAATTTAGGTATATTTATTATTCATTATTTATTATTTGACACTTATTCTAAATACATCTTTTAAAAATTTGTAAAATTAGATATAATTTATGTGGTGGTAATATGAAGTTAATATTAAATGATAAAGAAATAGATATATTAGAGTGTGAATCATTTAAAGATAAATTATTTGGTTTGATGTTTAAGAAGGATTTTAGTTATGGGATATGTTTAAATAATTGTAGATCAATTCATACAATGTTTATGAGAAAAAATATTGATATTATCATGACTGATAAACAATATAGAGTATTATATATTTATAATAATTTAGCTAAGAATAGAATAGTGTTTCCTAAAAGAAATGTTTATTACACCTTTGAATTACCTAGTAATTTAAACACTTATTCCATTAATGATATATTATTATTAAAAAAATAGCTATCTTTTAAGTAAAGAAAAACTATCAATTTGATAGTTTAGTTAATTCTTTTATAATATCTTGTAATTCTATTCTTTTTACATCATCCTTATTAGGTATTTTATCTATAATACATTTTTTTTCATTGATTAAATCATTAATATAATCTTTATTATTTTTTAAGATAGGTCCAATCTTATAATCTAAGTCAGTATAATCTTTATTCCCTTTTTTAAAACGTATAATGATATATTTTTGATTATTCTCAAGTATATATATTTCGTTATCGATATAATAACCTAATTTAGTTAATTCTTTTCTTAATAACTCAATGTTGTTATTAGATGAAATAATAAGTGTATCAGTTAAATTTTTATCTTTTAATATTCTAAGTATAGTATGAGTACCCATACCAGATATGATGATTGTATCATACAAAGATGTATCAATATCATTTAATCCATCAGTAACTTTTGTATCAATATTCATATTATATTTCTTGAAATTATGAATAGCTTTATCAATACAATATTTACTTATATCGGTAGCTAAACACTTAATACCATTATTAGTTAAATAAATAGATAAATAGCCATGATCACAGCCAACATCTATAATACTTTTACCATCTACTAGGGAAGCTACTGCTTTTAACCTTTTATTCACTAGTCCTCCATATAATCTCTTAAACGTCTACTACGAGATGGATGTCTAAGTTTTCTTAAAGCTTTAGCTTCAATTTGTCTAATGCGTTCTCTAGTTACGCCAAACATTTGACCTACTTCTTCTAAAGTACGAGGTTTACCATCTTCAAGGCCAAAACGAAGTCTAATTACTTTTTCTTCTCTTTCGGTTAATGTTAATAATACTTCACTTATTTCGTCTTTTAGTAGCTCATTAGTTGCAAATTCTTCTGGTGACATATTGTGTTCATCTTTAATGAAATCTCCTAGATGTGAGTCATCTTCTTCACCAATAGGTGTTTCCAAACTAACTGGATCTTGACTAATTTTAATTATTTCACGAACTTTTTCTACTGATGTTTTCATCTCTTTAGCTACTTCTTCTTCACTTGGTTCTCTATTAAGTTCAAGGGTTAATTGACGTTGAATACGAGCAAGTTTATTAATGGTTTCAACCATGTGAACTGGAACACGTATTGTTCTTGCTTGGTCAGCTATTGCACGGGTAATAGCTTGTCTAATCCACCATGTAGCATAAGTTGAAAATTTATATCCTTTAGTAACATCGAATTTCTCTACAGCTTTCATTAAACCAATATTTCCTTCTTGAATTAAATCAAGGAATAGCATTCCACGTCCAACGTATCTTTTTGCAATACTTACAACTAAACGTAGGTTGGCTTCAGCAAGTGTATTTTTTGCTTCTTCATCCCCTTCAACAATACGATCAGCTAAGGCTAATTCTTCATCAAGATTTAATAATTTAATCCGTCCAATTTCTTTTAAATACATTCTAACAGGGTCATTTATAGTTAAGTCTTTAGTTAATGAACTATCATCCATTATTAGTTGTTCTCCACTAGATGAACCGCTTTCTCCTTCAGATAACGATATTATTTCAATATTATTATCATTTAAGGCATTATATAATTCATCTAAGTCATCAGCATCTAGTTCTAATCCTTTTAAGGAAGCTGCTAATTCTTCATAGGTAATATAGCCGTTTTCTTTCCCTTCTTTAATTAAATCTTTTTTTCTTTCTTCAAATGTTTTAATTTCATCTATCATTTTCATCACTCCTCATTTTATAAGCTACTACTTGTTTAGCTAATTCTATTTTCTTTTTAAAATCTAATTCTGTGCTTAATTCGTTTTTATATTTTTTTACCATATTTTTTTCATTATATTCTCTTATATTATTTAAATAATCGTCTATTTCTTCAATCGTATAATCTTCTTTTAAATTTAATGATGTTATCTCACCTATAGTTTTAATAGAATCTGGATCATCGTGTAGTTCTGTCATTAAATCAGCAACATTAATAAATCCATGACTCTTTTCAAAAAAACTTATTTGAAATGCTAAATGACGATATTCTGGTATTTCAATATGAGTTATTTTTTTGTTATACATTTTTATTACTTTTTTATCCTTTAACATATAAAATAGTAATCTTTTAACAGATTTTTCATATTTACTTAATCTTATATGTTTTTTTTCTTCTTTTTCTTTTTTTATTTTAGGCTTGTCCGTTAATTTAGCTATTAAAAATTCTTTATCTAATTTTGTTTCTTCAGATAATTTATTGATCGATACTTCTTTTAAAATATCGTCATCTATTTTACTAATTTCTTTAATCATGTTATTAGTATATTTAGCTATGTCTTCAGAACTATTAAAATCGATGTTATCTTTTAGAATTATTTCATTAAATTCCATAATATTTAATGCATTATCTAGATAGCTAATAAATGATTCTTTACCATTTTTTAATATAAATTCGTCTGGATCTAAATTATCTGGTAATCTAACTATTTTAGGTGTAATATCTAATTTAGATAATTCTTCAATAGCGCTTTTGGTAGCTTTTAATCCGGCTTGATCACCATCAAAACATAATATAACATTATTAGATAATTTTCTAACTAGCATAGCTTGTTCAGGACCAAATGCTGTACCTAGTGTTGCTACAACATTTTTAACTCCAGCTTCATAAGATCTTATAACATCCATTGGGCCTTCCATAATAATAATTTGTTTTTGTTTTCTTGCAAATTCTTTAGCCCTATGATAATTATATAACAATGTTCTTTTTTTAAAAATTGGTGTTTCTTTAGAATTTATGTATTTGCTATTACTTGCGTCTTTTTCATCATATATACGTCCATTATATCCAATTACTTTTCCTGTTAAATCATATAAAGGAAACATAATACGATTACGGTAGACATCAAATAAATCAGTATTATTTTCATTAACTAAGCCACTTTTAATTAAATCATTCACACTATATTTACTTTTTAGCATTTTAACTAGCATATCATTTTCTTTTATAGATAAACCAATCTGAAATTCTTTTATAACTTCATCAGATAAATGACGTTTGTGTAGATACTCTTTTGCTTTTACTCCTTTAGAACTATTAATATTGTTTTGATAGAATTTCTGAGCAATCTCATAAATATCATATAAATTTTGATGCTTATTATATTCTTTCTTCTTATGGTAGTTAACCTCAATACCAGAGATGTCGGCGCACATCTTGACTGCTTCTAAAAAACTTATATTTTCATATTCTTGTAAAAAGGTAAAGACATTACCAGTTGCTCCACAAGAAAAGCATGTATAGATTTGTTTTTCTTTGGATACACTCATACTGGGTGAATGATCATCGTGAAACGGACATACTCCAAAGTAATTTTTACCATGTAAAGATAAAGGGACATACCTTGAGATTACTTCAATAATATCGGTACTATTTCGTATTTCATTAATTAAATTATTGTCCATATTTCACCTCCAAAAAAAAATACTCTCTATATATAATATACGACAAAACTTTCTAATTTCCTTTTTTTTTATCAAATTTTTTTAATTTTTTTACAGTTTTAGGGTATTTTTAGCAATTTTATAGTCCAAATACTTTAAATTACGAATTAATCTAAACATTGCTTCATCTTTAGCTTTAGCTTCAATCATAACATCAAAATCAGTTACTTTATCTTTAATTTTATCTAAAAATGATATAAAACTATCAACATCAATATAGTCATGATGAGCACGTTTTTCTTTTTTGCTTTTTGGATATGAAAAATGTATTTTAGGTTTGTTATCTTTCCATGTTGCAAATATTTTTTCTATATAATCCTCTATTTTTTCATTATTACGATTACATATAAAATGATGGTAATCTAATACCATAGGAATATTTAGTATATTACATATTTTTAATACATTTCTAATATTGTATACCTTGTCATCATTTTCTACAATTATATGATTTTTTATATCTTCATCAAGTAATTTAAAATTATTTATAAATCTTTTTATTCCTTCTTTTTTACCACCACTTTTCCCACCTACATGAGTAATTATTTTATATTCAATATTCATTAATTTAAACATAGTTCGATAAAATTTGAGTATACTAACAGTAGATGATACTACATCATCACGGGTACTATTTAAAACATAATATGGATCTAGATGAATATCAATGCGCATATTATACTTTCGTATTATATCCCCTATTTCTTTGAAATTATCTTTGTATTTATTTAAATCAATATAGACATTAGGATGAGTTGCTAGAGGAATTAAGTTAGATGTTAATCGAAAAAAGAATATATCATTAGATACATTATACTTAAGTATTTTCTTTAAACTATTAAAATTACTGATAATAACTTTATCTAGTTTATCATCTTTTTTTATTCCAAGTTTTTTATAATGTGTATATGTAAGTGTACTAGAAGATGTTTCATTAATACTTACAGGTAAGCAAGCATATCCAAATCTTATTTCCATATTATCACCAATATTAGTATGATTAGAAAGGAGTTTTTTATGACGTTAAAGAAATTAAAGATAATAAGTTCTATAAGTATTTTTTTGTTGTGTTTTCTACTTCATTTTAGTTATCAATGGTTGCCTAATCCTTTTTTTGCTATAATCGCACCTGTTAATGAATCGATTTGGGAGCATATGAAACTTATATTTACAGCAACTATTTTATGGAGTATTATAGAAATAATTATTTTAAAAAGAAAAAATATTAAGTTTAATAATTATTTTATAAGTGTTTTTACTTCTTCATTTTTAAGTATACCAATTTATTTAATTATATTTTTACCTATATATCATAAAATGGGTGATAGTATGTTTATTAATATAACTATTATGGGCATTGTAATTATCTTCACTCAAATAATTAGCTATTTTATATTAAAAGCAAAGGAAGAACAGTTATTAAACTATATTTCAGTATTTTTAATTATCTTAATCTATATTATTTTTGGATATTTGACTTATAATGCACCACATAATTATTTATTCTTTGATACCCAAGAAGAAAAATATGGAATTAACAATTATAATGTATAATGAAAAATAGACGATTTATCGTCTATTTTACTATGACACCAAATGCATCTGCAATTGGTCTTGTTTGATGTCTTAAATATCCATCTATAGGATCATTAATTAATTCACCATTTTCAACCATAACCGAAGATGTTCCACCATCTAAATTTGCAGCATTAATTGCTCCATAATTTTCCATAATATCAGTTAAATCAACCATATCGGCTCCTTTAGTACGAGTAGCATTACTATCAATTACAAGAAATAAGACAATTCCATCTTTTCTTTGACCAATAGCTGTACGAGCAGCATAGCCCCAGCCACCATTACCTTTAATAAATGAACGTTTACCATTAACGATTAAAAATGGGCCCATTGTTACAGCATTTTTTATACCTTTATTTAAAGCATTTTGTACATTTAAATCTTTTAATAAATATAAAACGCCGTTATCATCAAAACCAATAATTCCACCACTTTGAGTATTCATGCCATATTCGCCTTTAGTGATAACTTTACCATCAGATATGGTTATACCCGTTGGGCTTCCACCGGTACTACTAAATTCTGGGTCATAAAATCCACCACCGTTAATAGCTAATACAGCATTATTATTTTTTGCCATTGTTGTAACATATTGTCCTGATACACCAATTCGATTGGTTACTAATACGTGTACTGTTTTTGGATCATATACAACACCTAGGTATCCTTTACATCCATTTACTTCTAAATTAACTATTTTGTAAGCTGCATTTTTTTCTCTTTCTAAAACAGCTCTCTCATATTCATTAGCATAACTTACTTCTTCTTCTTTTTCTAAATCTATTAGGGTAGAATCAGTAGACTCTCCGCTTTCTAATACATAGTTATTGTCCATAATTTTTTTAATGTCTTTTGCACTATAAAACCACTTACAATAATACTGATGATTCATGGTTTGCATAGCTGTTGTAATTAGCCATTCCTTGAAATTACTACTACGATATATCATTAGCATTCCGTCTAAAATACCTAATATATATATACATACTATCATATTAATAAAAAATCTTTTAATACTCTTTTTAAATTTACGTTTTCTAATTTTAGTAATAATAATCAAGATTATTATTATCAATAATACTATGCCTATTATTAATAGTATTAGTTTATAATGAGTAATGAGTTTATCCATTAACATCCATGCTTTTTGTCTAACTAGAACAAAAAGTGCGGCGGCATCTAATATAGTTAATAGAGTTATCATTATACTATTAGATAATAATAATTTAAATATTTTCTTGCTTTTATCTCGTTTTACTATCTTATATATGAATAAAATTATTATTCCAATTATACATAAAACACTCATACCCATGCATATATAATTAAAAGGTTTTCTTACCAAATATAATGTGTGCATGGAAATAAATGATAAGGATATAACAATTGGCAATAGTATAAAGCACATATACAACAATATATTACTAATTTTAAATCTATGTTTTTTTCTTTCTTTTTCTTCTCCTTTAATATATTTTTCATAAGTAGGCTCGGAAACTGGTTTAATTATTTCATCTTCATGATTATTATAATTGCTAATCAATTCATCTTCAAATTTTAAATCATTATGTATCCTACTCATTCTTGTTTCTCTTTCTTTTTCTTTGGAATCTAAATAATCTTGTATAGATTCAATTTCTTTGTTATCATTCATAAAGCATACCTCCACTATATATTGTATCATATATAGTGGAGATTTAGTATAAATTATGAAATAAATTATATTATAATGTCAATTAAAAGTAAATTAATTGAGTTTTTTTAAACTAATTCTTTTTTATTGTATCTTATCTATGTTAATAGAATATAAAATATAGTAATTAATAAACTTATAATAACCATAACGGTATTAATAGTAATATTTGTTATAACATTCCTAATATCTGCTAGCATATAAATACTAATATATTTTAAAAACTCAACATTAGATGATAATTCTGATAATACATTTAATATGTAAAATATATATACCATTCCTAGGCTTATACCAAATGATTTTTTTGTTTTATGTAAGAAGGTAGATATAAATAAATTAATAGCAAATAGTGGGAGCCTAATAAATATAGGAGTAATACTAAGCAAAAGAAATTGTTTATGGTTAAAATCCCCACTTATTGTTAATGAAATATAGTTATATATAGTTAATACTAATACAAGAGTTATTATATAGGTTACGCTTTCAATTATTTTATTAGTTACTATATTTGTTCTATTTATTGGTAATGAAGCTAAATATTCTAATAATACTATTAAAAATGGATACTTCCTATTTTTAGGTATAACACTTACAACTGTTTTACTATTATTAGGTTTTTATAAAAGTATAATAATACGTTTATAAAGGTAATAATCTGAATATTAAAATTTATTAATTAAAAATCAAGGGTTAATATTAGAATCAACTTTACCCTTGACTTTTTATTTTTACAATACTTTTTTGTCTATTGATTGATTTTATATAAGACTTTGTCTAATGTTAAGATATAACTAAAGCTTAATCATTTATTAATAATTTAATAACTTCTTCTTTTACTTCTTTACTAGCAAATGATGCATTTATTGCATTTAATTGTAGTTTTATGATATCTTCATAAGTTAGATTAAATGCATTTGCTACTAATTTTAATTCATCTTTTAGATTGGTATTACAAATAGTTGGATCATCAGTATTAATGGTTATTTTTATTCCCTTGTCTATAAATCTTTTTATTGGTATATCAGTGATTTTATTATAGACGGATGTACAAATATTGCTAGTAGGACATATTTCTAACGTAATACCTTTTAAAATAATTAAATTAATAAGATTAAAATCTTCTATTGATTTAACACCATGTCCAATTCTTTTTGAGCCAAAACTAATAGCATCATAAACACTGCTCGGACCGTCTGCTTCTCCTGCATGAATTGTATAAGGAACACCTAGTTCTTTTGCATATTTAAAAATGTATTTGAAATGGGCGGTTGGATATAAAGATTCAGCACCTGCTAAATCTATTGCACAGACACCTTTTCCTAGATATTTTTTGGCAACTCTAACAGTTTCCATATTTTCATCCTTATTATTATTGCCACGCATGCAGCATAGAATTAAATTACTTCTTAATTTAGAAGAATTAAGCCCTTCTATAGCTGATCTAACTACTTCATCTTGATTTAATCCTTTATTCATATGTAGTTGTGGGGCAAATCTAATTTCTGTATATATTATTCCTTGCTCAATTAATTCATTTTCTAAATTTTTAACTGCATTTTTTATTCCTTCTTTAGTTTGAAGTAAAGATATTGGAAATTCAAATTTAGTTAAAAACTCATTTAAATCATTACAGCCGTATGGAACGATCATCATTTTTGAAATTTCATTGTCATTTGGAAGCTCTATATTTTGTAGCTTAGCTATTTTTTTACAATTATCAATTGAAAGTGCACCATCTAAGTGCAGATGCAGTTCAACAAGATTATTCATTTTATCAATTTTATTATTTAATTCTATATTATTCATACTTTAACTCTTAAATTTTATATAAGATTTTTTTATTTATTATTACTTATAATATTTCTAGTATATTGTTTTATTATTGTTTCTTTTATATTCATTAAATGATTTTATTGTTTCTTCTCTATTTAAGCACTTTAAACTAAGAATTTCATTATCTTCTATATTATTGGCTAAATCACTTATAAATTTATAAATGTCATTATCTCTAAAACCAATATTTGCTGCATCTTCTTTTGTATTTCCATAATATACTTTTTTTATATTTGCCCAAATTATAGCAGATAAACACATAGAACATGGATAACAAGAAGTATAAAGTTCACATCCACTTAAATCATATGAGTCAATATTCTGACAAGCATCTCGTATTGCTATTATTTCTGCATGAGCTGTTGGATCATTTTTATCTAAAACATGATTTGAACCCTTTCCTATTATTTTCCCATTCTTTACAACACATGCTCCAAATGGTCCACCAACATTCGTTTTTAAGTTATTATCAGCTAACTCTTTAGCTATTTTCATGTATTCGTTCATTATTATTCTCCTTATCTTTCAATTGATATTATAGCATGATTTATAGGATATTAAAATATTATGATACTATTTAATACAGTAATCGATATTTTTTATTTGGATTCTCAACAATATCTTTATCTGGTAAACTTATTTTTTATCTTTACCATATAAAGATTCATATCCATATTGAAATGTTTCTTGCATACGTTTTTTTAACTCAGTAATATTATAATATATTAAAAGACTAGTTTTACCTAGTCATTTAATAATTTTTATTAATTGTTTTTTGCTTTAATTGCAGCTTGTGCGGCGTAAAGGTTTGGAACGAAAGTGACTAAGAAACTTTCATATATCTAATTATATTATAGCATAAATTTTTATATATAAATATCTACAACCAAAGGTTCTTTTTGAAAGACCTTTTTTAGACATTTACACTTCTCATTATATTTTCTAATATCATCTTCTGTAATAACTAAACTAGCAAAATATGATCCTAATCCTTCTTCAAGATTGTCATATTTTCTTATATCTGATATACAATTTAATTTCCATATAAATTTATTATTATGGACTATAACTTTATCAATTAATGATTCCATCATACTAGATGACATATTATAAATATCTAAATCTAGTTTTGATGTAACTTTCTCCTTCATTAATTGAATCTTTTCTTTCAAATCTAATCCAAATGTTTTAGAATTATTTTCTATTTCACTCAATTGTTGGTTTAATTTAGATTCTATATCTAATAATTCTTGTGATTTTTTTGAATATTGTTCTTTATCAATTAATTCTTCAATATATGTATTCAATAATTTATCTTTTTTCTTTTTATTAGCTTCTAATCTTTCATTAATAACTTTAATCTCATAATTTATTTCTTCACTCAAATGTTCAGAAGTAAAAATCCTATCAATTGCTTCAAATGCAATTTCTTTAATTCTCGCTTGATTTCTTACTATTTGTTTCATAATCATAGTTGCCATTAGATCTAATTTCCATTCTTGAACTATAGATACATCACAAAATCCAGCTGTATCTAATCCTAGTTCTTTTCTCTTTCTTGCTGATCCATTATTTTTTTGTTTATAGCAATAATATCCATACATCTTATTATCACCACTACCACTATAAACTCTTCTATGCATTCTTGAACCACATTCACATTCAAGTTTTTTTGTCCAAATATCTTTTGGACTACCTACTGCTTGTTTTGTTTTTTGATCAGGATTATAAGTAGAATGAGATTTAATAAGTTTTTGAACTTTTTCAAAATCCTCTTTACTAATAATTGGTTCATGTTTTCCCTCAACAATTATATTTTCTACCTCGCCTTTGTTCTTTTTCTTTTTTTGCTCTAAAAAATCCGGTGTATATTCTTTTCGATAAACAACAGTTCCACAATAGAAAGAATTTTGTAAAATCCTTGAGATAGTTGCAAAGTTCCATGTCTTTAAACCTGTTGCTGTAGGTATTCCTCTTTTTTCTAATTCGTATTTGATTTTTTGAGTTCCTAGGCCATCTAAAAATAATTTATATATTAATTTAACAACTTTAGCTTGTTCTTCATTAATAGATACAGTTTTTGTATATTTATTATAATCATATCCTAATATATTTCCTGTTCCATAAAAAACACCATTTTGAAAAGATATTTTTTGTCCAGCTTTAACTCTCATTGAAGTTTTTTTACTTTCATTTTGTGCTAATGTAGCCATTAGAGTTAATTTCAATTCACCATCTTCATCTTTAAAAGTCCATATATTATCTTCAGTAAAATATACTTCTACACCTATTCTTTTAAGTTTTCTTGTTTCAATCAAAGTATCAACTGTGTTTCTTGCAAATC